>NZ_JALKFW010000166.1:0-81367 GCF_023243055.1 Frankia sp. AgPm24
ACCTCCCCACCTCCCCACCGCACCGCCGGCCGCACCGCCGATTTCTTCACCAAGTCTCGACAGTGTTGGATCACGGACATTCTGACGTCCGATATGAACCAAATAAGCGTTTAGTGCGCCTCGGTGGCGGATGGCCGCCGCTTTGACGTGCCCAGATCGCGGCCAAGATCACGAGATGCCGAGGCTTCTTCAAGGATTTCGACCTCCCACGCCTAACAAGCCTCGGCATGCGACCGAACAACCCTCGGCACGCGGCCTCGCCAGTGAACGCACCCACCACGAGTGGCCGAACAGTAACCATCGGACGGCAACATTCCGACGAACCCCACCGGACGGCAACGGCCGGACGGTGGTGACCAGGCGACAACGGCCAAGCAGCGGCCGCCGGACAGCGGTGGGGTCCGGCGGCCGCCGGGCAGCGGCGACCGGGCAGCGGCGACCGGGCAGCGGCGACCGGGCAGCGGCGACCGGGCAGCGGGCGGGCAGGCAGTGGGCGGGCAGGCAGTGGGCGGGCGGTGATGGGGTCCGACGGGGCGACAGAGGGGCGATGGAATTGGTATGAAATGTTCGTATTCTGGACTTACCGTGTGCAGCCGAAGCAGGTGTTCCGGGTGTCGGCCCGCGGGTCGGATGCATCCTGACGGTGATAACTGGTTCGACACTTCGTAGGATCAGCCACCGTGGGGAAGAAGAGCACCGAACGCAACGCCCGACTCGAGCAGCTGCGCCGCGAGCAGAAGCGCAAGGCACGCCAGCGGGCACTGCTGATCTACGGCACCACGGGTGTCGTGGTGATCGCGCTCCTGGTCGGTATCGTGATCTACTCGATCGCCGACTCGAACGCGAAGAGCAAGACCCACAAGGTGGGTTACGTGGCGGGCGGGTCGTCCGCGGCGGTCGCCGCCGGCTGCACCGGCACGGTCAACGATGCGTCGCAGGGCTCCGCGCACGTCTCCACGACCGTGAACTACAAGGTCTCCCCGCCGTCGTCGGGCAGCCACAACCCGGACCCGCTGCCGGATGGCATCTCCTTCTACAACCCGGCCTCCGGCATCCCGACCGAGCGTGCGGTGCACAACCTCGAGCACGGGTTCGTCGTGGGCTGGTACGACACGAGCCTGCCCGCCGCACAGGTGGAGAAGCTGCGCTCGCTGGCCAAGGATGCCGGCCCGCGGTTCATCGGCGTGCCCTGGACCAGGGGCGCGTTCCCGGACGGCAAGCACTTCGTCCTGACCGGCTGGGACCGCACCCAGCGGTGCACGACCGTGTCCGCGGATGTCATCAAGCAGTTCGTCGACAAGCACGCCAACCCGAGCCTTGACGGCGCGACCTGGGACTCCCCGACCGCTCCCGAGTCCGGTGCGGCCGGCGGCACCCTGGACGTCTCCGCGGACGGCCCGCTGACCGCGGCCGCCGCCGGCTCGGCGGCCTCGGGCGACGCGGCGACCTCAGGTGCCGGCACCACGACGACCGCACCGACCACCCCCGCCCCCTGACCTCCACCCCGCGGGACACCCGTCCTTCGGGACCTCCACCGCACACAGCACGTCCACCCTCAGGACGTCCACCCCTCAGGACATCCACCGCACGAGACCAGGGCGTCCACCGCACGGGACCTCGACCCTCAGGACATCCACCGCACGAGACCAGGGCGTCCACCGCACGGGACCTCGACCCTCAGGACGTCCACCGCACGGGACGTCCGCTCTCCGCGGCGTCCGGAGCAGCGCCCGCCGCTTAGGAGGGCGAGGTTGAAGAGGGCGAGGTTGAGGGGGGCGGCACGGGCTGGGGGTCGGTGCGGATGGGCATGAGCAGGTAGCGGAAGGCGCCGCCGCCCGGGCGGCCGTCGGGGTCGCCCGGGACCTTTCCGGTGAGGACGGCGGGACGGGCGTAGGCCTGGGCCGGGTCGGTGTCGACGAAGCCGATCGTCGACTCGTCGTCCTCGATGGCGCTGAGGCCGTCCAGCAGGTAGGTGGGGTTGAACAGGACCGACAGTTCGGGGCCGGTGTAGTCGACCGGAATGATCTCGCGGCCCTGCGCGCCGGTGCCGTCACCGGCCTCGGCGACGATCTGACCGTCGCTGACTGTGAAGCGCAGCGGGGCGGTGCGGGTGGCGACGACGGCGACCCGGCGGACGGCGGCGGCCAGCGTCGCCGTCGCGGCGGTCAGCGTGTACGCGGCGGTCTCGGGCAGCAGCTTGCGGTAGTTGGGGAAGGCGCCTTCGATGAGCCGGACGATGGTCTGGCGGCCGGCGGCGGCGAGTCCGAGCCGGGCGCCCGCCGGGTCGGCCAGATCGAGGCCGACCACGATCCGGGACGCGGAGGTGGGGCTGCGGGCGACCTCGGCGAGCACCTTCGCCGAGACGTGGGCCAGGGCCCAGGGGTCCTCGACGGTCGGCTGCCAGCTGATGCCGCGTACGGCGAGCCGGTAGCGGTCGGTGGCGGCGAGTGTCAGGCCACGGCCGGAGATCTCCAGCCGGATCGCCGTGAGCACGGGGACGGTCTCGTCGCGGGCGGCGGCCGGGGCGACCTGACCGATGGCAGCGGCGAAACCGAGGGTGTCGACCTCACCGATCGGGGTGGGGAAGCTCGGCAGTTCGGGATAGTCGGCGACATCCATCAACGGGACGGTGAACCGCACGCTGCCGCAGCGCAGCACCATCCGCTCGCCCTCCACCGCCACCGTGATGATGGCCGCGGGCAGACTGCGCACGATGTCGGCGAGCAGCCGGCCGGGCACCAGCACCCGGCCGGCCTGCGCGACGTCGGCCGCGACCGGCGCCCGCACGGCGACCTCGGTGTCGAAGGCGCAGACCCGAAGGCCCGGGGTGGCCGAGGTGGCATCCGCCTCCAGCAGCAGGCCGGCCAAAGCGTTCGGGGCCTGGCCGGGACGGCTGGGCAGGTGCCGCGCGGCCCAGCCGGTCGCGTCGGCGAACACGTCGCGTTCCACGCTGAACCTCATGGGCCGATTGTCCTCGTCACAGCGCGGAAATCGCCGCATTCACCGGCCGGTGTCCGTGTTCTGCGTACCAGCAGGCGCTTTGGACAACATCCGGACCACGCCCACAGGCGCCGGCGGGCCAGGCGGGCCAGGCGGGCCAGGCAGTCAGGTGGGTCAGGCAGTCGGCTCGGCTCGGGTGGTCGGGTCGGCTTGGTGCGTCAGGTGCGGTCCGAGCTGAACCGGACGGCTCCGGCGGCGAGTCGCGCGCCGGGGAACACGCGGGCGCCGGCACGCAGTTCGTTACCCGCCTCGACGACGGCACCGTCGCCCACGACCACACCGTCAAGCACCACACCGGCGCCGACGACGGCGGCGCGGCCGATGACGCTGTCGCGGACCGAGGCGCCCGCCTCGATGACGGCCCCGTCGAACAGCACCGCGCCGTCGACCGCGGCGCCGGCACCCACCCGGGCACCCGCGCCCACGGTGGCACCGCCGCTGATCTTGGCGTCGGGTGCGACGACCGCGCCCTCGAGGACGAGGCAGTCACCGATCGGGCCGGGCAGCGCCGAGGAGACCATCCGGCCGGTGACCAGGTCGCGGCTGCCCTGGACGAACGCGGCGGGGGTGCCCAGATCCAGCCAGTAGGTGCTGTCCGGGTAGCCGAACACCGGGGTGCCGGCGGCCAGCAGGCCGGGGAAGGTCTCGCGTTCGACCGAGACGGGTCGACCGACCGGGATCGCGTCGATCACCGACCGGCGGAACACGTAGCATCCGGCGTTGATCAGATTGGTGGGCGGGTCGGGCGTCTTCTCCAGGAAGGCGATCACCCGTCCGGCGTCGTCCGTCGGCACGACACCGAAGGCTCGCGGGTCGACGACCTTGGTCAGGTGCAGGGTGACCGCCGCGTCCGTCTCGGTGTGCCGGCTGACCAGCGCCGTGATGTCCAGACCGGACAGGATGTCGCCGTTGAAGATCACGACGGGCTCGTCCGGGTCGCCGCGCAGCCGTTCGGCGACGTTGCGGATCGCGCCGCCCGTGCCCATCGGCTCGGTCTCGGTGACGTACTCAAGCCGCAGGCCGTGGGCCGATCCGTCGCCGAAGTACTGCTCGAACACCTCCGCGCGATAGGAGGTGGCCAGCACGACCCGGTCGATTCCCGCGTCACGCGCACGGGCCAGCATGTGCGCGGTGACCGGCACCCCCGCCACCGGCAACATCGGCTTGGGAGCCGACATCGTGAGTGGGCGTAGACGGGTCCCCTGACCGCCGACAAGCATCACTGCGTCCATGCAGCGCAGTGTCGCAGAACACGGGGGTAGCCCATAAAGGGAGCCGGAAGCGCGCACCCGACCGACAGCTCACGGTAACCCTGACAGTGCGTTTCGTATATTCTCGGTGTCCGCACGTCAGGGCGTTCAACACCGATACATCATGATCCGCCCGGTTTCACGTGAGATCCGCGCAGACCACGACATACGCTGCACAACCCGCATTCGCCGTGACGCGAACCTCACGCTCGGCCAGACTCCCCCGGGACCGGGTGTGTCGCGAGCGGCGGGACCAGCGAGCGGCGGGATCAGCGAGCGGCGGGATCAGCGGCCGGCGGTAGAGCCGGCGGTGGGGCCGCTGGAGGGAAGCAGGCCGGCGGAGCGGGTGGCCCGGGCGCCGGCGCTGTCCTTGGCGAAGGCGAGCACCAGCAGCAGGCGCAGGCCCAGCCCCACTCCGAGCAGCAGCCGCAGCGGGGCCCTGGCCGGGCCGGGGTACTGCCGGGAGAGGTAGCGGAACATGCTGCGGTGATGGGCCAGCACCATCCGCCGGGACGATCGTTTCGTCGAGTGCCCGCCCAGGTGCTCCACCACGGCGGACGGCACGTACACCGACTCCCAGGCGGCCGTCCCGAGGCGCTGCCCGAGGTCGACGTC
This sequence comes from Frankia sp. AgPm24, assembly GCF_023243055.1. Taxonomy (NCBI): domain Bacteria; kingdom Bacillati; phylum Actinomycetota; class Actinomycetes; order Frankiales; family Frankiaceae; genus Frankia; species Frankia sp. AgPm24. The sequence continues at coordinate 4,866 of NZ_JALKFW010000166.1, forward strand.
CTCCATGAACATGAAGTAGGACTCGTCGAAGCCCCGGACGGCCTCGAACGCCTCGCGGCGCAGCAACTGGCAGGAGCCGGACAGCCAGCCGGCGCTCATCTCCCGGGGGGCGCCCCGCTCCCGGCGGTAGGAGACCGTCCAGGGGTTCGTCGGCCAGCACCAGCCGAGCAGCGCGTGGCCGATGCCGCGGCCCAGTGAGGGCAGGTTACGGGCGGACGGGTAGAGCGCCCCGTCGGGGTTGGTGATGCCGGGGCCGAACGCCCCGCCGCGGGGCCACCGCTCGGCGGCGGCGATCAGTTCGTCGAGGGCGCCCGGCGAGAACGCGATGTCCGCGTTGGAGATGACCAGCCACGGCCCGGGAGCCCCCCGGGCACCACGGTTGATCGCGCTGCCGTACCCGAGGTTGCGCCCGGGCCGCACCAGTTCGACGCGCTCACGGTCGCCGGCGGCACGGGTGCCCGCGTCCAGCTGGGGGGAGTTGTCGACGATGACGACCTCGACGGGCCGGCTGGTGGCCTTCTCCAGGGTGTCGAGGAACGGCCCGATGATCTCCCCGGAGTGGTAGGTCACGACCACGACCCGGATCTCCGGCCCCACATCCATGCGCACGCCCGCCCGTCTCACCGACCCGCCTGACCGGCGCCCCACGCCCGCTGCCGAGCCGTCGCGGTCCTCACGCGGCCCGAGGGCGCCGCCAGCGGCCAGGATGCCGGGCGACGGGTACGCCACAAAGACCGTAGCGCGGCCTTTGTGACCTCCCTTGCGCCGGGGGTGGCGGTTTCCCGCCGGCACCCGAGCGCGACCAGCCTCAGCGTTCGGCGACGGCCCGGGCGTAGCTGGCCAGGTGTGCCTCTGCGCTGGCCGCCCAGGTGAACTCCCGGGACCGGGCGAGGCCGGCCCGGCCGAGCACACCACGGCGCTCGGCGTCGTCGAGCAGGGCGCCCATCTCCCGGGCGATGGAGTCCGGGTCCGGCTGGGTGTAGGCGACCGCGTCGCCGCCGACCTCCGGCAGGGACAGCCGCGGCGTGGTCAGCACCGGGGAGCCGCACGCCATCGCCTCGAGTACGGGCAGGCCGAAGCCCTCGCCGTGGGAGGGGTAGGCGACCAGCGTCGCCCCGCCGAGGTAGCCCGGCAGATCGGAGAAGCGCAGGTAGCCGGGGCGGATCACGCGCAGGTGGCTTGGCACGGAGGCGACGGCGGCATCGACGTCGTCGTCCCAGCCGGAGCCGCCGGCGAGCACGAGCGCGGGTGGTTCGTCCCGCCAGTGCACCGCCTCGGCCCAGCCACGGATCAGGTTCGGGACGTTCTTGCGCGGCTCGAGCATGCCGAGGAACGCCACGTAACGGGAGTCCCCGAGGCCGAGGCGGCGGCGCACCCGCAGCCGGTCCTCCTCGGTCGGCGGGTGGAAGGTCGACGTGTCGACGCCGTGGTAGGCGACGTCGGTGGTCGTCGACTCGGCGTCGAGCACCCGGACGAGCTCGTCCCGGGTCGCCTTCGACGGCACGATGATCCGGCCCGCGCGACGCACCGCGGTACGCATCGCGGAGCGGAAGAACGTGCCCTTCACCGCGGTGTGCATATCCGGCTCGGTGAAGAACGTGACGTCGTGGATCGTCACGCACACCGGCTGGTGTGCCCGCAGCGGCATGGTGTAGTGCGGCGAGTGGATGACGGCGGCGCCGACCTGTTCCGCCACCAGTGGCAGGCCGGTCTGTTCCCACGCCAGCCGCGCTGGCCGGTGGGCGATGGCCGCTGGCCCGGACAGAACGGTGGCATGAGGCGCCATCCGGCTGTACCGTTCCTCATCCGACCGCTGGCAGACCAGCGCCATGTCCGCACCGGCCGCGCCCAGCGCCGCGACCAGCCCGTCGACATAACGCCCCACGCCACCACGGTCTGCCGGGACCGAAGTCGCGTCGACGAGCACCCGGGGTCCCACGGCGCTCCTTCCCTGACGCGCCACCCTGGTAGGGGCGGCGGATCGCTTCACGGTGACCGCTTGCTACTCAACGGGGGCAACACTACGCCGGCCCGTCGTCGGCGACGGACACGGCAGGTGAACCGCAGACTCGACGGTAGAGCGCCCACGTTTCCCGCGCTGCCGCATTCCAGGTAAACATCTGGGCTCGGGCCTGTCCGGTGCTCGACAGCCGGGCCCGCAGCGCCGGGTCGCCGACGAGCCGGCGCACCGCGGCGGCCAGGGCCGCGACGTCGCCGATCCCGGTCACCAGCGCGGCCGGGCCGGCCACCTCGACCAGCGCCGGCGTGGTGGAGACGATCACCGGCACGCCGTGCGCCATCGCCTCCACCACGGGCAGGCCGAATCCCTCCGAGCGGCTCGGTGCGAGCAGCGCTCCGGCCCGCGACAGGACCACCGCGAGATCCTCGTCACTGATCCGCCCGAGAGTGCGGACCCGGTCGCCACCAAGGCCGAGCCGCGCCGCCTCGGAGCGCACGTCCAGCCCGCCCCAGCCGGGCGCCCCGACATGCACCAGCGGCAGGCCGGGATCATCGGGATGACACAGGGCGGCGAGCGCGGTGTCGAGTCCCTTGCGCGGCTCGCAGGTGGCCAGGGTCAGCAGGTACCCGCCGGCCGGCGGCAGGCCCAGCCGCATCGCCCGGGCCTCCGCGTCCGCCGGGACCCGCACGACCGCTTCGGTGACGCCCTCCCCGATCACGTGCAGGCGCTGCGGGTCCAGCGGCAGGTGCCGGGAGATCTCCGCGGCCACGGCCAGGGTCGGCACGACCACCGCGTCGGCCAGCCGCGCCGCCCGCTCGCCCATCTGCCGGTGCCAGCGCGCGCCGTGTGCGGTCAACGTCTCAGGATGGGTCCAGGGCACCGCGTCGTGGATCGTGACGACCAGCCGGGGCCGGGGCCGAGCCCGCTCGAGGGAGTCCGCCAGCGTGCCCAGCAGTGACCGCCGAATCCGCCGTGCCGCCGCGCTCGGCTCCGCGCCGGACCCGCCACCGGCGGGCCCACCGCGCATCCGCTCGGCGGCCAGCCGGACGGCCTGACCGCTGGTGCCACCGGCCGGCGGGAGCAGCAGCGTCGGCGCGTGCAGGACGTCCACCCCGCGGGGCGCGGGACCCACACCACGGGACCAGGTCGCGGCCAGCGCCCGCCTGGGCAGCGGCAACCGCATCGGCCCGAGCACCCCGGGTAGCGCCGCGGCGTCGAACCCCCGGTGCGCCGCGCACCAGCCGGCCACCACGTCCGGGGGCTGCGCCGTCCGGGCGAGCGCGGCGGCGAGCTCAGCGCTGTACCGCCCGGTTCCTCCCGGCACGGGAGCGAGCAGTTGCTCGACCACAAAGCCCACACGCACGGTTCACAGTCTGCCCGCGTCCGGTCGCCCTGTCGGGACGACCCCCCTGCGACTACCCACCGTCGCGACCATCCGCCGCGCCGCTTCCGACCGCCGCGCCGCTTCCGACCGCCGTGCTACTTCCGACCGCCGCGCACCGCGCCGATCACCATCAGCACGCAGAACAGTCCGCCGATCGCGTAGCCCCACCAGCGCTCACCGAACGTCGCGGTGGCGGCGCCCATACCGAACACGACCAGACCGAACACCAGCACCGTCATGAAGACGGCCAGGAACCGCTGCGCCACCCGCGAGGACGACGGCGGTGGCGGACCGGTGCGCGGTGGCAGCGGGGCGGCGGAACGTTTCCGGCTCGGTGGTGTGCGCCGCGGGCCCTCGCCGGACGAGGACGAGGACGGGGACGGGGACGGATCGTCGGTGCGTCGGGCTGCCATGGACGTCAGCTCGCGCGCTTGCGGGCGTGGGTGAGCACCACGCTGCCCGCGTCGTCGGGTGTCCGCCGGTCGGCCAGCGCGATGGCCGGGGAGAGCACCGCCGCCGCGTTCCACCCGGCCCGTCCACCTCGGGCGGACAGCGTCAGGTAGAGCCGCTGGGCCCGCTCGCCGCGGAACATGTACGTCTGGCGGACGACGTCCATCCCCGCGTCGTCGAGCAGGCCGCGCAGGACCTTGCCCGGGTAGAGGTGCTTGACGTGGTAGCGGGCCCGGTGCCGTTCGAGCAGCTCCGGCCACTGCGCCGAGCCGGTCAGCGCGTCCGCCGACATCACCAGGTCGCCGCCGGGGCGCAGCACCCGGGACATCTCGGCGAGGGCGGCCGGGCCGTCGTCGAAGTGCTCGATGGCGCACACCGACATGATCACGTCGAAGGTGGCGTCCGCGAACGGCAGTGCGAGCGCGTCCCCCTCGACCAGCCCGGGGTGCCCGCGCAGGCGCCGGCCGAACTCCAGCTTGTGCCGGGCCAGGTCCAGGCAGACCGCGCGGGCGCCACGCCGGACGGCCTGCCCGGCCCAGTAACCGTCACCGCCGGCCACGTCCAGCACGGTGCGCCCGGCGAGCTCGCCCGCCCAGGACAGCAGCGTGCCCACCTCACGCCGGCGCATCACGTGGACCTGATGGCCCACATAGGCGAGGGCGTCGTCTCGTACGGGACTCACCGGTCCACCTTTCCATCACGATGTTCGGTTTCGCCGGCGAGGGCGGCGAGCGTCACGTCCAGGTACCGGGCCCAGGCGGCCGGCACGTCCGGCGGTGCGACCTTGGCGCGCAGGTCAGCGAGCACACCTGGCGCGTAGAGCCGGCGTAGTGCCTCGGCGAGCGCCTCGGCGTCGTCCGGCGGGACGAGCAGGCCGTCCACCCCGTCGCGGACGGAGCTCGCGAGCGTCCCCACCGTGGTCGCGATGACCGGCAGCCCGTGCAGCCGGGCGAGATCGACGTTCTGGGACGCGGTACCCGCCCGATACGGCAGCACCAGCGCGTCGGCGGCGGCGAACAACGCCGGGACGTCCGCGGCGTCGACATAGCCGGCCCGCAGATCCACCCGGTCGGTCAGACCCAGCTCGCCGATCAGGCTCTCGGTGGCCGCCACATCCCCCCAGAACTCACCGGCCACGGTCAACCGCACATCGCGGGGCCCGGCCGCGAGCGCCCGCAGCAGCACGTCGAGCCCCTTGTACGGCCGCACCAGCCCGAAGAACAACAACCGCCGGGACGTCTCGCCGCCCCCGCCCTCCGGCTCGAGGACGGCGTCCGCCGGACGGCGGCGGGTGGGCGAGGACCACAGATGCGGGGCCATCTCGGCGGTCACCACCGGGACGTCGGCGAGTTCGGCGGCGAGCTCGGCCTGCGCCGGGGTGTGCACCAGCACAGCCGAGGCCCGGCGCAGCACGGCGCGCACCAGTGGCACGTCGATCCGACTCCGCTCGTGCGGCAGCACGTTGTGGCACAACGCCAGCACCGTGGGCCTCGCCAGCACCGTGGGCCTCGCCAGCACCGTGGGCGTCCCAGCCGCCACCCGGCTCCCCCGCCGAGCGCGCCCGCGCCTGCCACCGACCCCGCGCAGGCCGGCGAGGATGGCGAGGTAGGCGGGGGCCTGTACCGGCGTGACGACGACCAGCACCACCGCGTCCACCGTGCGGCGCAGCCGGCGGCCCAGCCGCAGCCAGCCGTCCGGCCGGCGCCAGGACAGCGGGTAGCTCGTCGCCCCGAACGGCTCCATCTCGGGTTCGCTCACCCGGGCCTGGCCGGGGTACAGCCGGGCCGGATACTGCTCGGACCAGGACTCGATGACCACCTCGTGGCCGCGTTCGGCCAGCCGGTGGGCGAGCTCGGTGGTGTGCTGGGCGATGCCCCCCTTGTAGGGATGCGTCGGGCCGATCAGGGCGATCCGCATCCGCTCAGGTACCGCTGCGGGACCTGGCCACCAGGTCCCCGATGAGCGCCAGGACCGCGATCTGGAAGCCGACCAGGATCGCGAGCAGGGTGGAGGTCGCGACGTGGAAGTCGTAACGGACCAGGTCCACGACCAGCTTGATGAAGCCCAACCCCATGATCCACAGGGCCAGCGGCATCAGTACCTTGAGCGGGTCGAAGTACATCACCATCCGCAGGACCTGCAGGATGTAGCGCCGCGCGTCCTTGAACGGGTGGAACTTCGAGGTCCCGGCCCGCTTGGCGTAGTCGATCGGGATGTAGTCGACCGGGTGCTGGTTGGACAGGAACGACATCGTGATCGTCGTGACGCAGCTGAACCCGGGCGGCAGCAGACGCAGGTACGGCAGCGAGACCTCGCGGCGGAAGGCCCGCAGCCCCGAGTTCAGGTCGGGGATCCTCATCCCGGACAGCCGCTGCGCGATCATCCGGATCAGCCACTTCGCCGGCACCCGCGCCCACTTGTGGGTGCCCTCCTCGGTGAGGCGGGCCCCGACGACCTGGTCGACGTCCAGGTTGTCGTCGAGGTGGCGGACGAACTCGGGGATGCGCTCGTTGGGGTAGGTCATGTCGGCGTCGGTCCAGACGACGATCTTCCCCCGGGCATCCTGGGTGCCGATCCGCCGGGCGGTGCCGGAACCGCCGTTGCGGCGGAACGCCATGATCCGCATCCGCGGGAAGCGGGGGGCGGCCTCGCGCAGCACCGCCAGGGTGTTGTCGGTGGACTTGTCGTCGATCGCCAGGATCTCGTAGGCGTATCCGCTGACGTCCATCGCGGCGCTGATGCGTTCCAGCTCGCGCACCACATGGTCCTGCTCGTTGTAACAGGGCAGCACGATGGTGACGTAGGGAACGCCCGGGGCGGACCCGGGCTGCTCGTCACCGGCCCCGGGCTGCGTCGGGGTGCCGCTGTGCGGATGCTCGGGTATGTGGATGGCGCTGACACTCACGTCGGTGTGGCTCCCGCTCCTCGTTCCCGGCGGTGAGCGCCGCCGGCCCGACGGTCCTTACCGCCGGGGTCTGGCACGCCCCGCCGGTCCTGCGGCCTGGCCGCCCAGAACTGGTCTGCGGGCGGCCCGAGGTCGTGATGTACCGGCAGCGGCCGGCGGCATGGCGGTGGTCGCGGCGGCTCGTCCCCCCCGAACCGCCGCTCTAGAGTGGCACGCCGCACCCCACCGGCCGACCACCGGCCCACCTCCCGGCCACCCGTGGCCGCCTGCCGGCGGGTGGTCGTACCACGCCTGCGCCTACTGTTGCGGAGGTGAACGCGTACAGAAGTGATCTCCGTGAGTATGTTCGGCACGTCCGGGCGCTGCGTGCGGCGCGGGAGACCTCGGCCCGCTCCTTCGTGGCCGGCCTGCGCTACCCGTTCGCCCACCGCCAGCCGATCTGGATCGGCTCGCCGACCGTCATCCAGGGGCGGGAACGGATCGAGTTCGCCGACGGCGCCGCCCTGCGGGTCGGTCTCGCCCCGTTCGGTCTGACGTCCAAACGGGACACCTCGATCATCCGGGTGCATCCGGAGGGACGGCTGCGCTGCGAGGGTGTCGTGTCGTTGCAGCGTGGGGTGCGGGTCGTCGTCGACTCCGGGGTCCTGGAGCTCGGCCCGTACGCGAACGTCAACGGCTTCGCCAAGATCCTGGTGCGGGAGCGGGTGTCCATCGGTGCCTACTGCAACGTCTCCTGGGACACCCAGCTGCTCGACAACGACTTCCACCCGATGATCGTCGACGGTGTGGAGCAGCCGATGAGCGGGCCGATCATCCTGGAGGACCGGGCCTGGATCGGCGCCGGCGCGATCGTGCTCAAGGGCGTCACCGTCGGGGAGAGCGCCGTGGTGGCGGCCGGTTCCGTGGTGACCCGGGACGTCCCGCCGAAGGCCGTGGTCGCCGGTTCACCGGCGAAGGTCGTCGGCCACATCGACGCCTGGCGCTGACCCCGCGGGCAGCCCTGACGCCGACCGCGGGGACTAACGGCGCCGACCGGTGGGAACCACTGTCCGGGACGTGCCCGGAACGCACGGGCTGACGTGCACGGACACCCGGCGGCGACACACGGGGGGTGGCCGTCAACTGGATGGGGGTGTCCGTAACATGACACCACCTTCGTCCGATGGGACTGCGCAGTCTTGGCTGACAAGCTGGAACCGACCGCGGCGGCCCGTTCCGCCACCTCCGGATCCCTCGCCGGGATCTTCCCGCCGGGTACCCACTTTCGGCCATGGCGCATCGTGCGGTCGGCGCCACCCGTCATCTGGATCCTCACGCTGCTGTTCACCGCGATGCTGGCCAGCTGGTCCGTTCTGGTGCCGCAGTACCACGCTCCGGACGAGCCCAACCACGTCGACGCCGTCATGCGGCTGGTCGAGGGGTACGGCTGGCCGCATCCCGGCCATGCGAAGGTCACCCGCGGCGGCGTCGGGGCGATCATGGTCTCGCCGTACGGGGTCGACGACGCGCCCCGCGAGCTGTCCGCCGGGCCGTTCACCGCCGAGGACGCCGAGCCACGCGAGTACCGGCCCAGCTGGCGGACCCTGGAGCGGACGCCGGCTCCGGTGGGCGGAATCCAGCAGATCGTCCAGCATCCGCCGTTGTACTACTGGGTGAACGCGACGGTCCTCAAAGCCCTCCCGGGCGATGCCGACGACCTGCGCTGGGATCAGATCATCGGCATTCTGCGCCTGGTCAGCGTGCTGATGGTCGCCCCGCTGCCGTTGCTCGCCTGGGCCGGGGCGCATCGGCTGGCAGACGGCAACCGGATCGCCGGCACCTGCGCCGCCCTCGTCCCGCTCACGATCCCGCAGCTCACCCACATCGGGTCCAGCGTCAACAACGACAACCTGCTCGTGCTGACCGGGGGCCTGGCCACCGTCGCGGTGGCGTACGTGCTGCGAGGGGACACGTCGCTGCGGACGGCGGGGTACACCGGGGCCTTCGTCGGTCTCGCCCTGATGACGAAGTCGCTGGCGATCGTGCTCGTGCCGATGGCCGCGCTCGCCTATCTGGTGGCCTGGTCCCGAAGCCGACGGGACGCCCGCGCCGGCGCGGCCCGGGTCGCCGACGATCAGCGGCCGGTGCGCCTCGGGCTGTCGACCCAGCCGGTCGGGGCGGCCGCGGCGGCACCGCGGGTGCCGTGGCGGCCGATCGCACTCGGCGGTGTGATCATGGTCGCGCTGGGCGGCTGGTGGTGGATCGTCAACGTCGTGCGCTGGGGTGCCTTCCAGCCCGAGACCCCCGGCTTCCCCCTCGGCCAGTACCTGGGGGACGACTGGGGCGCCTACACCGAGGTCCTCGTCAACGGCACGATCCTGCGCTGGTGGGGGTCGATCGGCTGGTTCGAGGTGAACCTGTCGACGATCCCGGTGCGGGTCGCGTCCGCCCTCGTCGTCGCGCTGTTCGCGCTCGCCCTGATCCGGGCGCGCAGTGGGCGCTCCCGGGTCGACCTGCTGTTCATGCTCTGGGTGACCTGGGGCCTTTTCGCCCTGATGACCCTGCAGTCGGCGAAGAACTTCGACCGGCAGTACCACGTCAGCGGGATCTCCGGGCGCTACCTGTACGCGGGCCTCGCGGCGCTGGCGATCGGCGTCGGGATGGGTGCCGCGGCGCTGGGCCGCCACCTGTCCCGGGTGATGCCGCTGCTCTTCCTCGCGGGCGCGGCCACCTTGCAGTTCCTCTCCGTCCGCCGGGTGTTCCCGCACTTCTGGAAGCCCGAGAACGGCGACCTCGGGGACGCCTGGACCGATATGGCGGCCTGGTCGCCCTGGCCCGAGTGGATCCTGATCTGCTTCGCGGTGGCCGTGTGCGGGCTCGCCGTCGCCGCAGTGGTGGCCTGCGGGTGGCTCGCCGTCATCGGCCCCACGGCGACCACCCCGGACTCGACGGACCCCGACGCCGCCGTGTCCGCCCGGTTCACGGCCTTCGCCCCCGGCGCGGCCACACCCGGCGCGACCCGCTCCGTCGACCGCGGCGACCCGACCGGACGAACCACCGCGGACACTCTGACCACCAAGGACACTCTGACCACCACGGACACTCTGACCACCACGGACTCCCGGACCACCACGGACTCCCGGACCACCACGGACTCCCGGACCACCACGGACTCCCGGACCACCCTGGACGCCAAGGTCACCGCGGGTGCCCGGGCTGGCACCGCCCGGGCGCCCGGGCTGCAGGACACCACCCGCCGGCGTGCCGCCGAGGTCCTGCGCGGCCCGACCCGCGACCCGCGACGGACGACTACGAACCGGCCCAATACAGATCACCAAGAGTAACGATCTATTATAATCCGTGAATATCCATCGCGGAGCGTGCGCGCCACTGCGGGCGGCGGCAGACTGACACTGACTCCGGGCGCCTGCGACGGGCACGGCCCCCGTCGGCGCGGACCCGCGCTCGGCGGGTCGTCCTGCCGCGGCTGCACCCGAGCGGCCAACCCACCGTTTGGTGGGTTCGGCAGATCATGAAACACTGATCGCGCGGTTCGGCCCCGCAGGGCCACCGGCCGGGCTCGGGGGGACATCGTGCGCCGCAAGCGGGAGACGGACGAAGGGCGCTCCGCGTCCTCCCCGTCCGCGCCGCAGCCGGTCGCTCCGCAGCCGTTGACCGCTCCGCCAGCGGCCGCCACGCCGGCCGCTGCGCCGCTGGCCGCCCAGCAGCGCCCGAGTGGCGCCACCGGCCCCTCACGTGCCGCGCCCTCCTCTCCCGTCCCCACCGGTCCGGCGCGTACGCCGGCAGGGGCCGAGCAGGTCCCACCAGGCGGGCCACCGGCGCCGCGTACCGACACTCCCGCTGTCACGTCCTCCGCCGCCAGTCCGGTCACCGCCGGGCGGAACGCGGCCACGCCGGGCCCGGCGACACACGGTCCGGCGACACACGGTCCAGCGACACACGGTCCAGCGACGCACAGCCCGACGACGCGTGGTTCGACGACATCCGGTCCGGCGACGCACGGTGGCGCGGGCGCGGGCGCGGGTTCGGCGGGTCAGACCGGTGGGGGGCGGTCGGGTTCGGCGATCCCGGTGGGTGTGGCTCCGCTGGAGCCGGGTGATCTGACCGGGCTGGACCGGGTGGAGCTGCTGGGGCGGCTCGGCGAGGGCGGGATGGGCACGGTCTACCTCGGCCGGGGGCGTGAGCACGCCACCGGGTACGCCGGCAGGCTGGTCGCGGTGAAGGTCATCCGGCCGGATCTGGCCCGGGTGCCCGAGTTCCGGGCCCGGTTCCGCCGGGAGGCCGACATCGCCCGTCGCGTCGCCAGGTTCTGCACCGCCGAGGTGCTCGACGTCGTCGATCCGCCGGGTGGGCTGCCCTACCTCGTCACCGAGTACATCGACGGGTTCACCCTGGCGCAGACCGTCGCCGCCGAGGGTCCGCTGCGCTCAGCGGATCTCGAACGGCTCGCGGTCAGCGTGGCGGCGGCGCTCACGTCCATCCACGGCGCCGGGATGGTGCACCGGGATCTCAAACCATCGAACGTGCTGCTGTCCTCCCTCGGACCGCGGGTGATCGACTTCGGGATCGCGCGGGCGATGGACGCCCCGACGATGCTCAGCCAGGAGATCCAGCGGATCGGCACGCCGGCGTTCATGGCGCCCGAGCAGGCCAACGGTGAACCGGTCTCCGCGGCCGCCGACGTCTTCGCCTGGGGTGGGCTGGTCACCTACGCGGGGACCGGATCGTTCCCGTTCGGTGACGGGCCGACGCCGGTGCAGCTCTACCGGGTCGTGCACCGCGAGCCACTGCTCGACGGGCTGGACCCGAACCTGCGTCCCATCGTCGAGGAGGCGATGCGCAAGGACCCGGCGGCCCGTCCGACCGCCCGCGATCTGTTCCTCCGCCTGGTGGCCATGGGCCCGCCGACACATCCCGACCCGGACGTGACCAGGGTCATCCACTCGGCCGCGCCGCTGGCCGCGCCGCCGCAACGGTCCGCGCGGACCGGCGAGGCCTTCCCCGCCTCGACCGGCGGCGCGACCGCTGGTGGGACCGCCGGCAGCATCCCGGGCGGCGGTGGTGGGGACGGGCCGGCAGCGCATGGCACCGGGGCGGGTGCTGTCACCAGGCCAGGCCGAACGGGCGTGGGGGCCGAGGTCGGCGCCGGCGACGGGGGCCCGGCGACCCGGCCGCGGCGCAGGTGGGGCCGGCGGCGGATCGCGTTGCTCGCCGCGCCACTGCTGGCGGTCGCACTGATCACCGCTCTGGTTCCGCTGGCGCTGACCTCCGGCGGTGGGGACCGGCCAAGCCACGAGGAGGTCGCCGAACGGGTGGCGCTGGCCGCCGAGGCGGTCCGTACCTCGGACACGGACCTCGCCGCCCGGCTGTCGCTGGCCGCCTACCGGATCGACCCGGACGCCGAGGCCCGCGCGGCCCTGCGGACCTCGTTCGCCGCCGCGACGGCGACGGTGCTGCGCGGGCACACCGCGTCCGCCCTGGGCGTCAGCATCAGCCCGAACGGACAGCTGCTCGCCTCGACCGGTGCCGACAACCTCGTCCAGCTGTGGGACATCGCCGACCGGGCCCATCCGGTGCGCCTGGCCACCCTCAACCGGCACCGTTCCTGGACGTTGGACGCCGCGTTCAGCCCGGACGGCACCATGCTCGCCACCGTCAGTTACGACCGTAGCGCGATCCTGTGGGACCTCAGCGACCCGCGTCATCCCGTCGAGGTCGCCGACATCCTCGGGCATGACGGCTGGGTACTCGATGCCGCCTTCAGCCCCAACGGCAGAATCCTCGCCACCAGTGGCTACGACAACACCGCCCGGCTGTGGGACGTCAGCGATCGGCGCCATCCGCGGGAACTGTCCGTCCTCGACCGGCACACCAGCTGGGTGAACGAGGTGGCCTTCAGTCCCAACGGCCGTCTGCTGGCCACCGCGAGCGCCGACCGGACCGCCCGCATCTGGGACATCTCCGACCCGAGCCATCCCCGTCCGCTGGCCGCGATCACCGCACACACCGACTACGTCTGGGCCGTGGCCTTCAGCCCCGACGGACGGCGCCTGGCCACCGGCAGCTACGACGGGACCGCCCGCATCTGGGACATCACCGACCCCTCCCGCCCGGAGGCCGTCGCCTCCTTCCCCGCGGACGAGAAGTGGGTCTTCGACGTCGCCTTCAGCCCCGACGGCCGAACCCTCGCGACCGCCGGCTGGGACACCACCGTCCACCTGTGGGACGTCACCGGCTCCGGACGTCCCCCCGCCGCCGGCACGATCAGCGGCCACGGGGACTGGATCCAGGCCCTCGCCTGGACACCGGACGGCCGCGGCATCGCCACCGCCAGCGACGACTACACCATCCGCATCAGCAGCATCGACGACGCCAGCCTGATCGCCGCCGCCTGCGCGGACCCGTCCCGCCAGATCACCGAGACCGAGTGGCAGCGCTACATAGCCGACGTCCCCTACCAGCCGGTCTGCTGACCCCCCGCCGATCATCTGTATCGGGGTGCGGGGGGTGGTCGCAGGACCTCGAGCCCGTCAAGCCGACGCTCTGGTGACGCCGGGTCAGCGGGCTGGTGGGCTCGGACGACGGCGCAGGGCGGGCAGGGTGGTGCGGGTCGGACCGGCGACGTCGACGACGCGGGCCTGGACCCGGGCGAGGCGATCCTGGCCGGTGGGACCGAGCCGGGCGCGCAGGGCGGTGCCGGCGACCCGTGCGACCTGGGCCAGTCGGGACTCGTCCCCCGCTGGCCCGCCGCCCGGCGAGCCAGCGCTACCGTCCGTGCCGTCGACATCGAGCAGTCCGGATTCGGCTGCCCGCCGACGCAGCTCACCGAGTTCACGTTCGAGTTCGGCGATGCGGGCGAGCTGGTCCAGGTCGGTCGCGGCGAGCCGGCTGCGTTCCTCGTCCAGCCGGGACCACTCGCGCTGGCGGACGCGGGCGGCGGCGGCCGCGGCGTCCTGTAGTCGTAGGACGTGCAGGTAGAGGTCGATGCGGTTGCGCTCCAGGCGGGACAGCAGCGGGTTGGAGACCCACGGTGTGAGCAGGTCGGCGACGCGGCGCGCCCAGGGCGCGCGCCGGTCGACCACGACACCGAGGCCGAAGACCGGCGCGACGGTGAAGAACCGCAGGTCGGGTTGTTCGGCGATGAAATCCTCGATCGCGGTGCGGACCCCGTTGCGCGCCCCGCCCTCGGCCAGCGCCCAGGCGAACGCGCCCATGCCGCGGAAACCGCCCCGCACCGTGCCGGGATTGTCGATCTCGACGCCGACGTCCCACGAGTGGGGTTGACGGTCGTTGCCGGCGATCCGATCCGGCGCGTAGTACTGGTCGCGCCGCCCGGCCGGCCAGCCGACGTCATGCAGGATCACCAGCGGGAACGACGATCGGCCGAACCGTTCGACGGCCCCGGCGATCGCCTCCAGTTCACCGCGCACCGTGGCGTAGTTGTGATCGCCGTCGAGGAGGTAGGCGTCGGTCGGGGCGTGGTCGTCCAGGGCCTGCGGGCTGTGACCGCGGATGACCTGCACGTCCAACCCGCCGCCGGAGGTCGGCTCCACACCGGGATTCGGGTCGACGACGACGAGCCGGCCGCCCCCGCCGCGTCGGAGCAGGTCGACCAGCAGCGAGGTGGTGACGCCGCTCTCCGAGCCGATCTCGGCGACACTGCGCGCTCCGGACGCCTCGACCAGCGGTACCCAGATCTCCCGCAGATCGGCCAGCGAGTGCAGCAGGAGTGGCGCCCGGGTCCGCGGGGCCGCCTCGGTCACCTCGCGGGTGTGCTCGTCGCCGCGCGCGGGCACTACCCGCGCCCCCTGCGACCGAGCCACACCCCGTTCCTGCGTGACCCGCTCTCCCGCGGCCGGTTCCCCCGCGGCCGGTTCCCCCGCGGCCATGGCCGCGAGCTCGGCGAAGCTGTCTCGCACCGCGCCACTGTCCGCCTCCGTCGGGTCCCCCGTGCCGGACGACACGGCATCCCTGGACGACACGGCATCCCTGGACGGCACGGCATCCCTGGATGGCACAGCCCCGGCGGAGGCCACCGCGACGACGGAGGGAGTGACCTCGGACGGCGACGCGACGGCGGTGGGCACCACGTCCACGGTGGGAAGCGACGTCTCGACGGACCTTTCGTCCGCCACCAGGGCTTCGTCCGCCGCTGAGACTTCGTCCGCCACATCAGACATCACCGGCGGTTCGGTCCCTACCAGCGGTTCAGCCGCCTCCGAGGATTCGTCCCGCACCGAGGGTTCGGCTGCCAGCGACAGCTCGGCCTGCGCTGACGGTGCCGTGGCGATGAACGGCGCTGTTTCGATGGACGGGCTGGTTTCAGCGGACGAGGTGGCCTCGGTGGACGAGGTGGCCTCGGTGGAGGGAGGCGGGGCAGGGGTGGTGCGTGGCTGGTCGTCGGCCGGCGGCGCGGCGGGGTACTGGAAGGCGGCGGCGAGGGCGAACGGGCGGGCCCCGGCCGCGCGGCCCAGCGGGCCGGTGAGCGGGTCGGTGAGGGGATCCCATGCCTGGCCATCCGGGCGGGTCCACGCCGGGAGTCGCCCGGACGTGGACGGACCGGTGGGCGTGGACGGACCGGTGGGCGTGGTTGGTGGCGGCGTCCCGGGTCCGCCGCGTACCTCGAACGGCCCGCGCACGGGCTGCTCGTCGGCCTCGGCCGACGCCGGCTCCGCGGCCTGGAAGGCCGATGGTTCGGGAGCCTGGCGGGCGTGCGGTCGGGTGGTCCGGGACGAGGCCAGCTCGCCGCCTTCGGCGGTCGGCCCGGCCCCGGCGGGGTCGGGAGCGGGATCCGCCTGTTCGGTCACCGCAGTCCTCCCAGCTCGCGCCGGATCTTGCGGGCGGCCCGCACCGGCAGCCCGTCGCGGGCCGGACCGGCCGCGGGCAGTGCCAGCGGATCGCCGCGGATGCCCATCCAGCCGAAGGCCATCTCGACCTCCAGAGCGTAGACCCCGGCGAGCTGTGGCTGCGACGTCAGATCGATGGTGTAGACGAACTGTGGGTCGTCACCGACGATCTCGACCAGGTTGGATTGCAGCAGTCGCAGACCGACCAGCGCGAGCTGCTGGGCCGGGTCGTCCAGCGAGGTGATCGTCACCTTGTAGGGCTCGCTGATGTTGTTGATGTGAAAGGACAGCGTCAGCCAGTCCAGGCGCAGCAGACCGCGCCGGCCGGCCGGGTCGATCCGAATCCGCCGGGCGCCCACGGCGTCCACGTGCAGTCGTACCAGCGACAGCCCGTCGCGGGCCGAACGGGTGATCGCGGTGTCCTTCGTCCCGTTGACGAAGTCCGCGCCGGTGTCGACGTAGACCTCCACCGGGCCGGCCGCGGCCTCGGGTGAGACCTCCTCGGACGGGACGCCCGCGGCGGCGGCGAGCCCGGCGACGATCGCCAGCGGGCGGTTCGCCACCCCGGCGACCCCGGCCGGCCAGTACAGCTCGCGCATGGAGATCTTGTCGACGTCCGCCGGGGTGAGGTAGGGCATCCGCCGTACCAGTTCCGGGGGTAGCAGACCCTCGCTGGAATCCGAGCCGAAGTTGTCGTCATGCGCCCAGGACCCGAACGCGGCGGCCTCCGCGGCGGTCGGTCGGGCGATGAACCGGGTCAGCGTGCGCAGACCGGCGTGCCGGGCCCCGGGGGCTGACAGCGGCGGCATCGGCGTCTCGGAGCGGCGGTAACGCAGCCATTCCCGCTGGAAGGCGAGGATGCCGTCCTGGACTGCGGCCCGCTGGGCGACCTGGGTGCGTGAGGTGCGGTCGATGCTGAGCACCGGGTTGCTCATCTCGTCGAAGGAGACGAGCGAGCCCACATCGGGCATGCACAGCTGCTCGAGCACCTCGGGGCTGCGCATGAGCTGGTTGGCCAGCATCTCCGGCTGGCCGCCGGAGGCCAGGTAGCCCTCGAGCTCGAGGCCGCCGAGCCGGTGGACCAGCGCCGCCTGGTTCGTCGCCAGGTACAGGCCGAGGATGTCCAGCCGGCGCCCGGTGGAGGCGAGCAGCCGGGCGAGCAGGGCCTGGATGGTGCCGCCCCAGCCCAGGTCGAGCACGACCATCCGCCCCGACTCGGGCAGCTGGCTGTCCAGGTAGTTGACGTAGCGTTCGCGCAGGCGGGTGGCGGTGAGCACGATCTCGCTGCGAATCCGCTCGTCCGAGCACAGGGCCTCGAGCGTGTCGTCGAGCAGACCGGGCACGTCCAGGCGGCGCTCGGCCAGCGCCGAGATGCCGGCGACGTTGTCCAGTCGGACGCCGAGCTGGCGCAGCAACTGCCCGACGCTGGGGGCGTGCCGGCGGACCAGGAAGCTCTTCAGCTCCTCCGGGCTGCCCTCGAACACGTTCGACAGCGCGCACACCTGCCGGGACGCCCACACCGTGGACGTGGTGATCCCGATGTCCTCACCGGGGTCGACGAGCAGCCGGGACAGGAAGTCGCCCTCACGCATCAGGCAGTGGATGTGGTCGGCGCCGAAGTCCCGGGCCCGTTCCACCGCCCATTCGGCGAAGCCGGCGAAGACCGGGCCGAACACGGTCGCGCCGGTCTCCCAGTAGCGCCGCAGCCCGGCGGGGACGGCCAGCGCGTCGGAGCGGTGCAGCGTCCGGGCGCGCAGGGCGGTCATGCCGTAGTCGCCGTCCACGGGGTCGATCGCGGTGTCGTCCCCGGGCTGCCCGCGCAGCCCTTCGAGTTCGAGGGTCTGGCGCAGCGAACCGGAGTACTTGGGGTAGTGGATGGCGACGAGCCCGTGCTCGCGGGCGCCCTCGACGTCGGCCACGGGATGGTCACCGAGGTGGACGACGCGGGACGGCTGCAGCTTCGAGGCGGCCAGCATGTGCTGGAACAGCCCGTCGCTCTTGGACGTCCCGGCGTCCGACGAGGTGAAGATCCGGGTGAACTGCACGCCGGCGATCTCCGGGCGGTTCAGCAGCCGCTCGAGCTGGCCGGCGGAGAAGTACGTGTCGGAGAGCAGGTACACCGGCAGGCCGAGTTTGGTCATCGCGAGTTCGGCGAGTTCCACGACGGCGAGGTCGGCCCGGCACAGCTCGCGCTCGACGGCGACCTCCGCGTCGATCAGGTCCTGCACGCCGGCGGTACCCGGCAGCGCCGGCAGCAGCAGCTGCCAGATCTCGTCGAGGCGGACCTCGTGGGTGCCGCGGGTCTCGTGCGCGTGCACCCGGGCGAGGTGCTCGGCGTGTACCCGCAGCCGGGCGAACTCGCCGGGGGACACGCTCGCCGGGAGGTGCCCGGCGTCGGCGAGCCGGTGGCCCAGCAGCAGGAACGCGTGCGTGGGTTCGGGAACCATGCGCCAGAGCAGAGTGTCGAACACGTCCAGGGTCAGGGCCTGTGCCCCGCCCGACTCCAGATGCGACCACACTTCGCGTAGTCGGACGTCGGTGAACACGGCCGTCCCCTCCATGCGGCCCTGGGAGCGGCCGCCTTTTGCCGGGTGGCCCTCGACGGCACACCGCACGTCGAGTATTCCCGAGCGGCATCAGCCGGCCGAAGCCAGATGGACGCCATCGATACTATGGAGCACGCTTCGACCGCCCACCACCGGACCGGATGGTGACACCCCGGACAGGCGGCGTCGTGCTCCTGACAGTGGCACGGTAGCGTCAGTTTTCCGGCCGGATGCGGGACGCTTCATCATCGTTCACCAATGGTTGTGCTCCTACCACCATGTCGCCCACGTGCCGGGCCAGGTCAGGAGGAAGGGGTCGGGCCGTGCTGGTCGGGTCCAGTGAGGAGCGGACAGGCTGTGTCACATCTCGCTGACGCTCCGGCGCCGGCTGTGGGTCCGGTGACGACGTCACCGCCACCCGCCCCGCACGGTGAGCCGAACCACGCCGCGGATCCGAGCCGTCTGGCCCGTCGCAGCCGGGCGCAGACAAAGGTCCGCTGGGAGCTGCTGCGCAACCTGGTCCGCAAGGACCTGAAGGTCAAGTACAAGGGCTCGTCGCTGGGGTTCGCCTGGTCGCTGGCGAACCCCATGCTGCTGCTGGTCGTGTACACCTTCGTCTTCCAGGTCGTGCTGAAATCCGGCATTCCACGGTTCGGCATCTACCTGATGTCCGGCATGCTGATCTGGAACGCCTTCTCCGGCAGCGTCTCCTCGGCCTGTGGAAGCGTGGTGGCGAACGCGAACCTGGTCAAGAAGGTGCGCTTCCCGCTGGCGGTGCTGCCACTGTCCGCGGTCGGTTTCGCCGCCGTGCACTTCCTGTTGCAGCTGCTGGTGCTGTTCGTGGTGATCCTTGGGCTCGGCTATCACCTGCTCGGGCCGAACCTGCTGCTGCTCCTGCCTGCGGGCGCGGTGGCGCTGGTCTTCACCATCGCGATGTCCCTGCTGGTCAGCGCACTCAACGTGCGCTACCGCGACACCTCGCACCTGCTCGACGTCGCCCTGCTCGCCTGGTTCTGGCTCAACCCGATGGTCTATGCCTTTGGTCTCATCCAGAACCAGCTGGGCGAATGGACCTGGGTCTATCTGCTGAACCCGATGGCGGTGGTGATCATCTCGTTCCAGCGGGCGATCTACGATGCGCCGGCGAACAACTCCACCGGGAAATCGGCCATCCTCGCCCATGACGGGTACGGGTTCTATCTGGAGCACCTGGCCATCGCCGGCGCGATCTCCGCCGTTCTGCTGCTGATCGGGATGCGGGTGTTCCGCACCATGCAGGCGGACTTCGCCGAGGACCTGTAGATCGAGCCCCGGTGACGTGCCCGCCCCGATCCGGCGCCCCGGAACCAGCCCCCCGCCAGGACGATGCGATCATGGATATCGGCACCCGGCGGCCAGCGAGGAGTTGCAGTGGCACGACACTCGTCCGCACATCAGCGCGGCGCGGCGACATCGCTGCCCGCCCCTACCGAGCGCGCCCCCGAACCGCGGGCCGCGGGGGCCGCGGGCGCCGCCTTCCCCGGCTCCGGTGGGGCCGGGGGGACCGGGGGGACCGGGGGGCCTGACACAGCCAGCGGAGCCGTCGGCGTTCACGGAGCCGGCAGACCTGGCGGCGTCAGCGGAGTCGGTGAGCCTGGCGGGGCTGGCGGCGCCGTCGGGGCCGGCGCGGGCGGTGGGCCCGGCGGCGAGTCGACCGTGGTGATCCAGGCAAGCACGGTCAGCAAACGGTTCGTCTCCTATCGCAACCGGGCGACCAGTCTCAAGGAGCGCTTCGTCCGGCGCGGCGGTCCGGCCGGTGAGGACTTCTGGGCCCTGCGCGACATCGAGGTGACCATCGGCCGCGGGCAGACCGTCGGCCTCGCCGGCGCGAACGGCTCGGGCAAGTCCACCCTGCTCAAGGTGCTCGCCGGTATCCTGCGCCCGAGCAGCGGCTCGGTGACGGTGCACGGTCGCATCGCCTCGCTGCTGGAGCTCGGCGCCGGGTTCAACGGCGAGCTGTCCGGACGGGACAACGTCTACCTCAACGCCTCCCTGCTCGGCCTGTCCCGCCGGGAGATCGATCGGCTGTTCGATTCCATCGTCGACTTCGCCGAACTTCGGCACAAGATCGATGATGACGTGAAGCACTACTCGTCCGGCCAGTACGTGCGACTCGGCTTCGCCGTGGCGGTCCACGTCGACCCGGACGTGCTCCTGGTGGACGAGGTGCTCGCCGTCGGCGACGAGGCCTTCCAGCGCAAGTGCCTGGCCAAGATCGCCGAGTTCCGCGCGCAGGGGCGCACGATCCTGTTCGTCACGCACTCGCTCGATCTGATCGAGCAGATGTGCGACCGGGTCCTCGTCCTGGAATCCGGAGAGATGATCTTCGATGGGCCGCCGGCGGTCGGCACGAAACTGCTGCGCCAGAAGCTCGGCAGCCTGCCCTCCGACGGCCCGGTGGACTGGCAGTACGCCACGGTGCGCCCGCGGTCGGTGGGGTTCAGCCGCCATCCCGACGGCCCGACCACAGTGCAGTTCGATCCCGGCGAGCAGCTCGTCGTCAGCGTCGAACTCGACCTCGGTGAGGGCGCCCCCGAGGCCGTCTACCTGCACGCCTACATCGTCGGGCAGGACGAGATCCCGATCTGGCTGATGGAGACACCCCCCGGCGGGTTCCGGCTGGGGCCCGGTCGTCATGTGGTCGACTTCGCTGTGCCGCACCTGCCCGAGCTGCTCGGAGCGTTCGCCGTGAAGGTCCACGTCTCGGACGCCGCCACGGGCGTCCCGGTGACGACCCGCCGCTTCGAGGAGCTGTTCGGCGTCAGCGGGACCCATGCGGGTGGACTTCTCAAGGTCGACTACGAGGCGAGGCTGCGCGGATGACGGACCAGACGACCAGCACTCCTGCTGCGGTCACCCCGGACACCACCCCCTCCACCACCGCGACGGGGGCGACGGGGGCCGCGCAGCCGCTGGCGACCATCGTGATCGTCAACTGGAACGGCGCCCATCTGCTGGCGGCCTGCCTCGACGGCGTCGCCAAGCAGGACGCGTCCTTCGCCTACCGGACCTGGGTCGTTGACAACGCCTCCACCGATGGTTCCCGGGAGCTGCTCGCCGAGCGGTACCCGTGGGTGCAGGTGATCGCCGCCGAAAGCAATCTCGGCTTCGCCGGCGGCAACAACCTGGCGTTGCGTTCGGTCACCACCGAGTACGCGGTGCTGCTGAACAACGACGCGGTTCCCGAGCCGACCTGGCTGACCGCCATCCTCGCGCCGTTCACCGAGCCCGGCGGCCAGCACCTGGGCGCGACCACCGGCAAGGTCGTCTTCCTGCCGCGGTTCCTGCGGCTGCGGCTGCACACCGCGACCTTCGTCCCCGGCCCGCACGACTCCCGCGAGCTCGGGGTGCGGGTGTCGTCGGTGACGGTGGACGGACGTGAGGTGCTCCGCGAGGTCCTGTGGGAGAAACTCACCTACGGTGCCGAGGGGCCCGTGTCCTCGCCGTACTTCTGGACCCGCGGGGACGGCGAACTGTGCGTGCCGATCCCCGAGAGCGGCCCGGCCACCCTCGGGTTCACCTGGGCGGCCGAATCCCTCAAACAGGTGACCCTGAGCTGGGACGGTCCGACGACCGGCGCCGACACCGCCACCACGGGCGGGCGCGCGGAGCTGTCGGTCAGCCCCGAGTCGGCCACGGTGACCGTCACCGTCGGTGGGGACGCCCCCCGCGTCGACGTGATCAACAATGTCGGCGGGATCGTCCTGGTGGACGGCTACGGCGCCGACCGTGGCTACCAGCAGGTCGACACCGGCCAGTTCGACCAGCCCGAGGACGTGTTCACCGCCTGCGGCAACGGCATGGCTATCCGCAGCTCGCTCGGCCATGAGCTCGGCTGGTTCGACGACGCGTTCTTCCTGTACTACGAGGACACCGACCTGTCCTGGCGGATTCGGACCCGGGGCTTCGCGATCCGCTACGTGCCCGGCGCGGTGCTGCGGCACGTCCATTCGGCGTCCAGCGTCGAATGGTCACCGTTGTTCGTCTTCCATACCGACCGTAACCGGCTGCTGATGCTCACCAAGGACGCCACCGCCCGCCTGGCGCTGTCGGCAGTGCTGCGTTACCCGGTGACGACCGCGTCGATGGCGCTGCGCTCGCTGCGGCAGGCCCGCGCCGCCCGTGGCCGTCCGGCGCTCCGCCCGACGCTGCTGCGCCTGCGGGTGATCGGGTCGTACCTGCGACTACTGCCCACGATGCTGCGGGCCCGCCGACAGATCGCCGCCACGGCCACCGAGCGCCGCGGCAGCCTGCAGAGCTGGCTGGTCTCCCGATGAGCACCGACAACCCGGGGCCCGACGAGCCGGAGACGGGGGCGGGGGCCACGCCGAGGCCGGGGGCCGGGGTGCGCGCGGCGGTCTACAACCGGTTCTGGCACTCGATGGGCGGCGGCGAGCGGCACAACGGGATGATCGCCCAGGTGCTGGCCGCCGACGGCGCGGACGTCGATATTCTCGGGCATTCCGACGTCGACCTGGCCGCCCTCGGCAGCCACCTCGGCCTGGACCTGCGCGATTGCCGCTACGTGCGGCTACCCGACCGCGGCGAGCAGGCCGTCGCGGTGCTCTCCGCCGACTACGACCTGTTCGTCAACGGTTCGTACATGAGCCGGATCGAACCGCAGTCGGCCCGCTCGGCGTACCTGTGTTTCTTCCCGACGCCGTTCGACCACGACATGGCGCCCTGGCGCAAGGCCGCGGTGCGCACCGCCGGCCCGTTGCTGCGCGGGATCCGTCCGGCGGTGAGCTTCGGTGTCGGCTGGTACCCACCGGAGGGCGGTCGCCGTCGCCAGTGGACATGGACGAACGGGTCGGCGATCCTCGCGGTGAGCCCGGGTGAACGCCGGACCCTGCGAGCCGACATCGGCCGGCCGGGCGCACCCGGTGGCACGTCCCTGCGGGTGCTCGACGCGGGCGGCCACGTGCTGGCCAAGCTGGAGATCGGCCCGGATTTCGCCCCGTTCGAGGTGCCGTTGCCCCCGTCGGCGGACGGCACCGAACTGACCCTGGTCAGCGACGCCTTCTCCCCCGGTGCCGCGGACGTGCGGGAGCTCGGGGTGGCGGTGAGCCGGCCACGGGTCACCGACGGTGGCGAAGGGCCGATCGCCCGGCTGCCGCTGCGTTTCCCCTGGCTGCTACGTGACCCGGCGGATCTCACCCACCTCGACCACTATGACGTGATCATGGCCAACTCGCGGTTCACCCGCGGCTGGATCGCGAAGCTGTGGAAGCGGGAGGCCGACGTGCTGTTCCCGCCGATCCAGGTCGACCGGCTGCATCCGGCGCCGGTGCGGGAGAAGGCCGTCATCACCGTCGGACGTTTCTTCGCCCCGGGACTGGGCCATGCCAAGCGGCAGCTGGAGATGGTCGAGTGGTTCGGCGCGCTCTACCGCGCCGGCGAGCTGCCCGGCTGGTCGATGCACGTCGTCGGTGGCTGCGAGGAGTCGCAGAAGCCGTACCTGGAGCAGGTCCGCGCGGCCGGCGCCGGGCTCCCGGTGCACCTGCATCCGAACGCGCCGCGGGCCGAGGTGGAGCGGCTGCTCTCGACCAGCTCGGTGTTCTGGTCGGCCACCGGCTACGGCGAGGACGACCGCCGCCGCCCCTGGACGGCCGAGCACTTCGGGATGACCACCGTCGAGGCGATGGCCGGTGGCTGCGTGCCGGTGGTCATCGACCGCGCCGGTCAGCGGGAGATCGTCCGCCACGGGGTGGACGGCTACCGGTGGACCGGTCCCGAACAGGTCGCCTCGTTCACCCGCCGGCTCGCCGCCGAGGACGGCCTGCGCTCCCGGCTGGCCCGCGCCGCCATCGACCGGGCCGCGGCGTTCTCGGACGCGGCCTTCGCCGACCAGTGGGCCGACATCGCCACCCGTCACCGCCTCTACCAGGGCTGAGCGGACCCGCCGGATGAGGATCGTGCTCGACGCGACACCGCTGCTCGGCCGGCGCACCGGCGTCGGGCGTTACACCGAGTACCTGCTCTCCGGTCTCGCCCGGCTCGTCGCCGAGGCCCGCGGCCACAGCGGGGACGCGGGCGCACCGGCCTACTGGGAGCTGGCCGCCACCGCCTTCACCTGGCGTGGGCTGGACGACCTCGCCGACGCCCTGCCTCCCGGGGTGCGTCCGGCCGCCCGCAGGGCCCCGGCGCGGTTGTTGCAGGAGGGCTGGCTGCGTGGCGAACATCCCGCCGTCGAATGGCTCACCGGCGCCGCCGACGTGGTGCACGGGACGAACTTCGTGCTCCCGCCGCTGCGCGCCGCCCGCGGTGTGCTGACCATCCACGACCTGTCCTACCTGCGCACCCCCGACACGGTCAGCGCCGCCTCCGCCCGCTACGCCGACCTGGTGCCCCGTGGTCTGCGCCGGGCCGACGCGGTGCTCACCCCCAGTCAGGCCGTCGCCGACGAGGTGATCGCCGCCTACCGGCTCGACCCGGCGCTGGTCACCCCGACCCCGCTGGGCGTCGACGACGCCTGGTTCACCACCGACCCGCCGACCGCGGCCTGGCGGGCGGCCCACGGCCTGCCCGAGCGGTATCTGCTGTTCGTCGGCTCGGTCGAGCCGCGTAAGAACCTGCCGGTGCTGTTGGCGGCGGTTCGCCGGCTGCACGCCACCGACGCCGACGCGCCGCCGCTGGTCCTCGTCGGCCCGCCCGGGTGGGGTCCCACCCTCGACCTGGCCGGGATGCCTCCCGGTAGCGTGATCACCGCCGGCTATCTGGACGCCGGTGAGCTGCGCTCCACCGTGGCCGGGGCGAGCGTGCTGTGCTTCCCGTCCCGGTACGAGGGTTTCGGCCTACCACCGCTGGAGGCGCTCGCGGCCGGCGTGCCGGTCGTCGCCGCCGACATCCCCACCGTGCGCGAGGTCACCGGCGAGCTGCTCGACTCCCCGGCCAGCCCGCTGCGCCTGGTTCGCCAGACCGGCTGGGACGCCTTCGCCGACGACCTCGCCAGCGCGATCCTCGACCTGCTCACCGCCCCCGGCGACGCCGACGCCGGTCGCCGCCACGCCCGCACCTTTACCTGGCGACGCACCGCCGAACGCACCGCCGCCGTCTACCGCCGCGTCGCCGAGACGTCCTAGCGCGACCGCGAGCAGCGCCACCCCGACCAGCACGCAGCCGGCCAGCAGGCCCAGCCCCGGGCGGGCCGGGCCCGGTCCGGCGATCGACCAGGCCGCCCGCAGCCGGTCGAACCCGTCATAATGGCCAAGCGCATGGCGTTTCCACGCCAGTTCCCGCGTCAGGACCGCCACGGTGCTCCACGCCAGCCCCACCACCACGGCCACCGTCGGCACCCCCCAGCGGCCCAGCGGCAACGCGTTCACCGCCAGCGCCATCACCACCGCGAGGACCGGCACCATCGGCAACAGGTAGCGGGCGAACGGCGCCCCGCCCGCGGCCATGTAGCCCACGAGCGTCACCACCACGAGTACGCAGTGCCCGCCCACCATCAGCCAGGCCACCCAGCCACATCCCGCGACCCGGCCACTTCCCGCGGCCCGGTCAGCGGAGGGCACCGGGTCGCGGGGGCCCGGCGGGGGGGGGGGGGGGCCGGGGCCGCCCCCCCCCCCCCCCCCCCCCCCCCCCGGCCCGCCCCCCCCCCCCCGCGCGGGGGGGGGGGGCGGGGGGGGGGGGGGGCCCCCCCCGCCGGGCGGCGGCTGTCGCCGACAGTGCCACCACCACACCGCGCGCAGCGCCGCGGCGGCCAGTCCCACACCGGTCAGCACGCCCACGGCGACCTCGATCCGCGCCGGCCATCCGGTCACCAGCATCGGCCGTCCCAGCAGGCCGCGGTACAGCCGCCACCACAGCTGCCCGTCGTGGAGGACATGCTCCACCGTCGGTCGTGGACCCGCGATCGGAAACATCCGGGCGATCCGCCCCGACGCCGTGGGATCGCCATAAAGATGGTCGTTACGCAGGTAGAACCAGCCGATGGCGGCGATCGTCACGCCCAGCGGTACCCCCGCCGACGCGACCCCGACGCCCAGCCGCCGCCACCGTCGTCCCGACGCGCCCAGCGCGGCCCCCACCCCGACGGCGGGCAGCACCACCGCGAGCGCCACCGCTCCACTGGCCCGGCTGGCCGCCGCCGCCGCCGCCAGCACCGCGACGCCGACGACAAGCCACGGACGTGGCCCCCGTCGGATCAGGGCGACCGCGGCCGCGAGCAGCCCGGTGATGGTCGCCATCGCCACCACGTCGTTGTAGATCTGCCCGGACGTCGTCACCACCAGCCCGAGCACCGCGACGATTCCCGCCGCGCCCACCGCCACCGCCGGCCGCCGGGGCAGCAGCTCCCGCGCGAGCGCCGCGGTGGCCACCACCAGCCCCACCCCGAAAACCACGTTGAGCGCCCGCGCGGCCGCGAACCCGACCCGCGGCCGGCCCAGGCTCGCCCCGATCCGCAGGGGCACCGACTCCGCGACGTAGAACAACGGCGGATGGTTCGCCGTGTAGATCAGGTCGAAGCTCGTCACCGGCCGCGCGAGCGACACCCCGCACAGCTGTCGGGCCCGGGCCTCGACCGCCGCCCGAACCCGCGCCGCCGGCACCTCGCAGTCCACCGGCAACCCGGGCATTCCCGGGATTCGGGCCCGCATCGGCGTGTCGATGGTGGGTAGCGATCCGTGCCCGATCTCCAGGGCATAGGCCGTGTGCTGCGCCTCATCCCCGCTGGTGAAGGGGGCGATGACGGCCGCCACGAGCAGCCCCAACGAGGTAAGGATCAGCCCCGCCCCCACGACGCCGGCCACCAGCCAGCGCCGCGTCGACGCCCCCCACGTCACCGATCCCCCCGATCCCAACGGCCGCGCCGGGGACGGTCACCCACCCTGGCCGGGCAGCCGATCCACCCACCTTGACGGCCCACATCGCACAACCCGGACGAACGCGATCACACCCATCATCGCTGCCAGCCCAATCAGCCCGATCACCGCACCCAGGTAGCGGTAGTCGAAGCCCGACGTGGCCGCCGACAGCACCAGGGTCGTGCCACCCGCGCCAGCCGCCAGGCAGTACAACCGCAACAATGCGCCGCCTCCACCATCGGCCGCGCCACTGCCCTCGGCCGCCGGTGTGGCCGCGTGCGCCGCCACCGGTTCCCCCGATGTCCCCGATGTCCCCGATGTCCCCGGTGCCGCCACGGCTCTGCCTCGTCGACCGGGGCGTGCTCGCCAGGTCCGGACGGCCCCGACCGCGGCGGCGGCCAACCCGGCGACCAGACCAACGCCGACCAGCGGCATCAGCGGGTAGGACACCCGGGACCAGGCGGCGAGCAGCCCGGCCGGCGCGCGCACCGTGGTCGCCACGAAATAGCCGTCATCGGCATGCGGATCGTCCGGCGGCAACGCGTTCGTCCGGTCGGTGGGCAGCTCCCAGGTATCGGCCCGGGAGGTCTTCGTCGTCACGTGCGGTACCGGCGAGAAATAGCCGAGGAGATAGCGGGCCGAGGAGGTGACAAGCATCCACGGCTGGTCGCGCACCACCTCATGGGCGAACCGGCCGGCGAGCTCCTCCCGACCGGGCGGAACACGCCGGTTTCCCTGCCGCAGGGGCGAGTCCGCGGGCCACAGATAGCGCACCGGGGCACCTCGCTGATCGACCGGTCGCGGGTCACACAACGAGCGCAGTTCGGCCCCCGCGATGTCGGTGCAGTCGGCGAACGGCGCGACCCGGCCGTACAGAAAGAAACCCGAGTGCGCCGACACGGTGAAACCCGCCCCCTCCGCGGCGCTCCACCCCGCGTACGCCCCGGCGGGCACCGCCGCGCCCAGCAGGAGCGCCAGCACCGGCAGCATCCGCCGCCCCGGGCGCACCCACCGCCACGGCAGGCGGGACGCCCGCCCCGCGCAGGACTGCCCCGCCCCGGCCCGGGCGGCGTCGAGAACCAGGACGATCAGGGCGACGGCGAGCGGCCCGTACCCGACGGTCCGCACGCACAACGCCGCACCCAGCAGCGCTCCGGCCGCCGCCGCCACCGGCGCCCGGACGCGCCGCGGCCAGGCCAACAGGACGACCCCGGCCCCCACAAGCACCCCGAACAGCGAGTCAGCCAGCACGAACTGGCCCAGATCCAGCACCCAGGGAGCGAGCAGGGCGGGCGCCGCGGCCAGCGCGGCGAGCCACGGCCGGCGCACCACTCGCAGGGCGGACGCGTAGAGCCCGGCCGCGACGACCAGCGTGAGCCCATGCTGGATCAGCACGATCCGGGTGATGTGCTCCGGCCCATCCACCAGCCGCAGGAAGATCGGATAGCCGGATGGCCGCCAGTCCCCCGGCCACAGACCACGCCAGGCCTGGTCAAGGTAGGCGCCCGAATCCCCCAGATACATCAGCCCCGGTGGGTAGGCGACCATCACCAGGACCCGTGCGACCACCCCCAGCAGCACCAGCGCGCCGAAGACACCATGGCGCCGGACCACCTGTCGAATCCGGCCAACCGGCGCGGCGATGCCTGCCGAAGAGGGCCCGGTGCCAGCCGGAGGTGCGGCGGTGCCAGCCGGAGGTGCCGCGGTGTCGCCGTCCATCGTCTGCCAGTCTCGCAGGCACTCCGGCGTTCACCGGCAGTCGGGTCACGGCCATCACGGCTCGCCCGACCCGCGGCAGCTCACCCGTGGAGCGAAGGTGATCGCCCACCATCCGCGCGGCGGTCGCGGATGCCAGGAGCTGACGGCCGACGCTCAGCCGCGTAGATCGGCTCCGGCGGCGTCGAAGGCCGCGCGCAACGCGTCCCGCCAGGAGCGCGACGGGGGTAGTCCGACGTCGAGCCAGGAACGGGCGGACAGCACCGAGTACGCCGGACGGGCCGCCGGCCGGGGGAAGGCGGCCGTGGTGGTGGGCGACACCACCCGCGGATCGAGACCGACCTCGGCCATGATCGCGCGGGCGAAGTCGAACCAGGTGGTCTCGCCGGCGTTGGTGTAGTGGTAGACCCCGGGCGGCGGCTGGGCGGCGGCGAGGTCGAGCAGCCCGGCGGCCAGATCCGCGGACCAGGTCGGCGAACCCGCCTGATCGTCGACGACCGACACGGCACCGCGTTCCCGGGCCAGCCGGCTGATCGTCTTGACGAAGTTCCGCCCGGTCTGGCCGTAGACCCAGGCCGTCCGCACCACGTAGGACGACGTCGGCAGCAACGCGCGGACGGCCTCCTCGCCGGCGAGCTTGGTCCGTCCGTACGCACCGGCGGGGCCGGTCTCGTCGTCGGTCTCGTACGGCTTGTTCGCCGTCCCGGCGAAGACGTAGTCGGTGGAGACCTGCACCAGGATGGCGTCGGCCTCGGCGCAGGCCGCCGCCAGATGCGCGGGACCGGCGGCGTTGATGGCGTAGGCCGCGGACTCGTCGGCCTCGGCCGCGTCCACATCGGTCCAGGCTGCCGCGTTGATGACGACCAGCCCACCCTGCACCTTCGCCGGACGGGCCTGATCGCGTATCACCGCGCGCACCCGCGCCGGATCGGCGATGTCAAGCTCGGCCCGGCCAAGACCCGCGTAGGCGTGGACAGCGGAGTCAGGATCGGCCATTCGGACCTCGAGCAGTCGGCACAGGTCTGCCCCCAGCTGCCCGGCCGCACCGGTCACGAGAACGCGCACGGCCCGAGTCTGGCAGACCCACCCGCCGCCATCGCCACGCCACTCGAGACACCTGGTCATGTCCGATGCCGCACCGGCCTGAACACCGATCAGTAGGTGCAGGTGGCGGTGAGGGAGCTCGCGGTGGTGGGTGGGTCCGAGCCGTCCGTGCCGTCGGAGGT
The DNA here is from genome assembly GCF_023243055.1 of Frankia sp. AgPm24. Lineage (NCBI taxonomy): Bacteria > Bacillati > Actinomycetota > Actinomycetes > Frankiales > Frankiaceae > Frankia > Frankia sp. AgPm24. The sequence continues at coordinate 34,748 of NZ_JALKFW010000166.1, forward strand.
GCCGGGCCATGTGCTGCCCGCCGCCGGGTCGGAGGTGGCGGTGGGTGTGGCGACGGTGGTGGGTGTCTCGATGGTGCTGGGTGTCTCGATGGTGCTGGGTGTCTCGATGGTGGTGGGGTCGAAGTCGGCGCCGAGAACGAGGGTGATCCGTCCGGCGGGGGCGTCGGGATCGGCACGGGTCTGACTGTCGGGGATGGCGGCCCGCACCGATTCGGCGGCGGCTCGACCGCCCGAGGCACCCTCGGCTCCGGCGGCGCCCGCGCCCCTGGCCGTACCAGCTGTCCCGGCCGTGCCAGAAGGACCAGCGGTACCAGAAGGGCCAGAAGAGCCGGTGGTCGTGGAGGTGCTGGTGTCGCCGGGGCGGTAACGGATCTGGGTCCGGGTGAGTCTGCCGCCGGGCCAGTCCCGCACTGACCTGACCCGAAAGCCGGCTCGGGTCAGCGTCGAGGATGTCGTGGTGGCCAGTCCCGGTACGTCTGCGGCGTTGTAGACGTCGATGGTGATCTGCCCGGGCGGCACCGTCCCGGCGGCGCCGGAAGCCGAGGACGAGCCCGGACTCGGACTGGCGGTGCCGGTGGAGCTTCGGCCGGGACGTCCGCGCAGGGGAGCGAGGAACTTCTCCAGGGCGAGCGGATCATAGAGCTGGACGGCGCCGAACCGGGGCAGTTCGCCGATCGCGTTGCCGCCTTCCGCGGGTGTCGGGGTGTGCACGGGGATGGTCTCGAACCGGATCTGGTCGCTGGACAGGCCGCGCAGCCGGGTCGCCAGCGCCCGCAGGTCGTTGATGCCCGTGCCGTCATCGACGGTGAGCGCGCCGGTCGCCGCGTGCAGCAACGACTCGAGTTTCACCGGGTTCGTGAGCACGCCGGTGGAGGTCGCCTGGGCGAACACGGCGCCGATGAACTGCTGCTGGCGGCGAATCCGGTCGAAGTCGTTGTCCGGCAGGCCGTGGCGTTGACGGACGAACGCGAGCGCCTGCTCGCCGGAGAGCCGGTTCGCGCCGACATGGCCACGCCACTGCGACCACGGGTCGTACAGGTTCGCCTTCGACCCGCTGGGCAGCGCCTTCACACAGACGGTGACCCCGCCGAGCGCGTCCGTCATCGACTTGAAGCCGGCCAGATCGATCGAGACATAGTGATCGATCCGGATGTCGGTGAGATCCTCCAGCGTCCTGATCAGCAGGCTGGGACCACCGAGCGTGATCGCCGAGTTGAGCTTGCCCCGGCCGTGGCCGGGGATGCGCACCAGGGTGTCGCGGGGGAACGAGACCATGGTCGTCGTCCCGTCCGCGTCGAGATGGGCGAGGATGGCGGTGTCCGAACGTTCGTCGGTGACGGCGCCGCCGCGCTGGTACTCGTTGCCGGTGCCGGCCCGGCTGTCCGAGCCGACCAGCAGATAGTTGCGGGTGCCGCTGGCGGCGTCGGCCGGGCGATCATCGCCGAGCCCGAGCCGAATCCGGTGGATCTGCGCGCCGAAGTACTGGTAGGCCGTCCAGGCACCGGCCGTGGTCACCAGCACCACGGCCGACATCGCCGCCGCCAGCACCAGTGTCAGGCGTCCCAGCGTGGAACGCGATGGCGCCGGACCGGCCGGGCGGGCCGGAAGCGTCAGACGAAACAGGTGCGCCGAGCGAACCGGGTGGGCCGGCGGGGCCGGTGTCTCGGACGTCGTCAGCGGCGACGGCGGCAGATCATCCGACGGGCGCGACGGCGCATCGGTCACCGCTCCCCCTCCCCGACGGCCAGGCGCGACCTGCTGCGATGCGACGATGACCTACTGTGCGGTAGCACGTCTTTCGACTACTCAACGTACCCGCACTGAGCCACCCGTACCCGGCACCGACCCGATGGCGCCCGAAAGGCGGCCAGCAAAGCACATGGTCAGCGTGGACGCCGCCCACCCGACAGAGACACGACTGGTGATGGATGCCACACCGGACGTGACTTTCCGTACGTTCAACTACACGCGATAGGGTTTCGGATCATGAAAGCCCTCGTCCTTGCCGGTGGCTCGGGAACCCGTCTGCGGCCGATCACCCATACGTCCGCCAAACAACTGGTACCGGTGGCGAACAAGCCGGTGCTCTTCTACGGCCTGGAGGCCATCCGGGACGCCGGGATCCTTGATGTCGGCATCATCGTCGGCGAGACCGCCACGGAGATCGAGACAGCGGTCGGCGATGGATCGACGTTCGGGCTGCGCGTCACCTACATCCGCCAGGAGGCCCCGCTCGGCCTGGCCCACGCGGTGCTCATCGCGCGGGACTTCCTCGCCGACGAACCGTTCGTCATGTACCTCGGCGACAACCTGATCATCGGTGGCATCGCCGGTCTCGTCGAGGAGTTCCGCCGCACCACACCGGACGCGCTGATCCTGCTCACCAAGGTCGACAACCCGTCCGCGTTCGGCGTCGCCGAACTGGGCGCCGAGGGCCGGATCCTCCGGCTGGTCGAGAAGCCGCTGGTCCCACCGAGCGACCTCGCCCTCGTCGGCGTGTACATGTTCGGCACGGTGATCCACGAGGCGGTGCGCTCGATCAAACCGTCGGCCCGCGGCGAGCTGGAGATCACCGAGGCCATCCAGTGGCTGGTCGACGGCGGGCGGGAGGTGTCCTCCCACCTCGTCGAGGGCTACTGGAAGGACACCGGTCGTCTCGACGACATGCTCGAGACCAACCGGCACCTGCTCGAATCGATCGAGCCGGCCATCCACGGCAGCGTGGACGCGGACAGTTCCATCGTCGGCCGCGTCATCATCGAGGAGGGCGCGTCGCTGGTCCGCTCGACCGTGCGTGGCCCGGCCATCATCGGCCGTGGCACCAGCCTCGTCGACACCTACGTCGGCCCTTTCACCTCGATCTTCCACTCATGCACGATCGAACGCACCGAGATCGAGTACTCCATCGTCCTGGAGCGGGCGACCATCCGCGGCATCGGTCGCATCGAGGACTCCCTGATCGGACGGGACGTCGAGGTCATCCCGTCCGCGGCACTCCCCAAGGCCCACCGCCTCATGCTCGGCGACCACTCCCGCGTCTCTGTGGCCACCCTCCCCGGCAACTGACCCCGCACCCACCGCCCGTTCCCCGCGGCCAGGACCACGAGTTACCGGGAGTCGGCCTCGGTCGGAGCGGGTTCCGGTTGGACGGCGGCTGGTTGCGGCTGGGCCGGGACAGTACCGGGTGTGGTCCCAGTCCGGCTGGCCGCGACGGTCACGCCCGCCGCTGTTCGGTCAGGCTGGAGGGACCCGATGGTCGCGGCGGCGAACAGGGCGGCGACGAGCGACACCGCGGCCAGGACGAACGTGGCGATGGTGACGCCGGTCGGGAACGGCGCCCAGCGGCCGATCGCGGACACCACGTCCGGGATGCGGGCGGGTGTGAACGACACCTGCCGGGGCAGCCAGTAGTAGCTGCAGACCGCGAGCAGGGCGGCGCCCTGCATGAGCACCGCGCCGATCAGGACGACGAGCGGGCCGAACCGCTCCCGAGCGCGCAGCACCCGACTCAGCCCGAGCGCGACGACCACGCCGAGCCCGACGAGCCCGAGATAGAGATAGCGGCCCTGCACCGCGATCCCCCGGGTGTAGACCTTGTAATCCCCCCAGCTGCGCTGGCCGACCGACAGGTAGGCGAAGGCCACCGGCAACAACAGCACCACCACCGACGCCGCACCCCACAGCCGCACCCCGCGCCCCACCGCGTCATCCGGCCGGGCACCGGCGCCGCCCCCCTCGGGACGGGCCAGCCGCCGCTGACCACCACCCACCACAGCCACCACGCTGAGCCCGACGACGACCACCGTCGCGAGGACGATGGCGATCGGCGACAGCTGCGGCGGCTCGAACATGCCGAGCCCACCCCAGAACCGAGAGATCATCGTCCGGACGAAGTACCAGAACCACGTGAAGAACGAATCGGGCAGCAGCAGCGGTTCCCGCCGCGGCGGATTCGTCGCCCATCCGTTCGGCTGGACGGCGTCGTACAACACGTAGTTGCGCACCCACCACCAGCCACCGACGGCGAGCCCCAGCCCGACCGCCAACGCCCCGGGAACCCACGGCAACGACCGCACCAGCCCCCAGCACGATCCCAGCCTCGACCGCACCCGCCCGGTCCGGATGCCGCCACCGCCCGGTCCCTCCGAGGCGACCTGGACATCCGGCCCTGCCTGGAGATCCGAGGTGCCGCCGGCACGGCGCACCCGCCACCAGCCGACGAGATAGGCGGCCACGATGATCACCGGCGTGGTGAGCGCGAAGGCCTTCGACAGCAACGCGAGCCCGAACCACAGCCCGGCCCAGACGGCGGTGCGCCGACGCAGGTCACCGCGCATCACACCGGCCAGGACGACGGTGAGCGCGCCGGTGGTCAGCATGAGGATGCCGTCGTTGTTGAACGTGGCACCCACCCGGGTGAAGCCGGGGATCGCCAGGGGCAGCGCCGCGGCCGCCAGCGCGGCGGGTTCACCGAGACCGAACCGCCGGGCGGCGAGAAAACCCAGCACCGGCAGCGGCCCGACGACCAGGATGTTCAGCAGACGCAGCACGAACACCTGCTGGTCATACGACCAACCGTCCGACCCGGGCAGGGCGTCGAGCAGGAGCGCGCCGGCAGCATAGATCATCGGCGGGTGCTGGACCATCTGGTTGGACAGTCGTCCGTCGTCGACCGGGGTGGGACCACCGAGTTCGTCGAAGGACCGGCGTTCACCGCGCGGGGTGGGGTCGATCTCGGCGAACGGCTCGGCGCCCCGACGTTTGCCGCCGGACTGGAACATGTCCGCGTAGCGGCCTCGGTCGAAGTCGTCGGACGTCGCCGCGACCCCACTCGCGATCATCTTCCGGCCGGGCGCCGGCCAGCCGTCACCGTGCTGCAGCCCGTAGACCATGTCGACGTGCTGCGCCTCGTCGTAGCCCGCCCACGTCGGGTAGACGAAGGCGTAGCTGAGCAGCATCGCCAGATGAGCGGCGGTGATGAGCAGGAGAAGCAGGGGGCCGCGCCGCACCCGCCGCCTCGTCGGTTTCGGGGCATCCATGGTTGACGTCAGGGTAGACGACCCAGCTGGGCGCCCCGCCGGGACGGTTCGTGGCATCGCCCGGTCGGGGGATGGCCCGGTCGGGTAGGTGGCCGTTCCCCGCCCCCACCGATGGGCCACGACCATCGGGTCTGATTGACCGTTCCAACCCCGTTCCCGGCCGCGAGACGCCCTCGGCGGACGTCCGAATCGCCGGATCTGTGCTGAAGTGAAATCACGACGCAGGCCGCAGACGCGATCACCAGGCTGCCGCTCAGAGCCGCCCGACCAAGGAGCGCCAGCGACCCGTGACACCCCATTCCCGGCCGGCGCCACCGCCGTCAGCGCCGGAACCGGCCCGCCGCCGGGGGTCGGACGAGGATCCGCCGGCGGCCTGGCCGCTGCCCACCCGTTCGCGCGGCCATCGGCGGGACCGCCCGACGATTCTCGTCCTGCGGCCGCACGAGAACGCTGACCTTGACGCGCCCCAGACCGCCGCGCCCACCCAGGCGCTCGGCATCGTGCCCTCCTCAGGTGCCCCGTCCTCAGGCGTCGGGCCGTCCTCAGGTGCTGGGCTGTCCTCAGGTGCTGGGCTGTCGCCGGACACCATGCTGTTGTCGGGCACCGTGCCGTCGTCGGGGAGCACCACCCAGACCCATGCGCTGGGTCATGCGCAGACCGCGTCGCCCACCCAGGGACTGGGTCGGCACCGGGCGCAGCGAACGCCGCCGCCGCTATACCACCCGTCCGCACCGGCCCGCCGGGCACACGTGACGTGGCACCAGCCGACGGACCACTTTCCCGCGATCGAGTCCCCACCGATCCCGCCGCTGCCACCGCCTCCCTCGGTGCCACCGCCACGCTCGGTGCCACCGCCACGCTCGGTGCCACCGCCACGCTCGACTCGTTCGGCCCGCTCGGCTCCGCCACTGCCGTCGGTCCTGCCGCCCGGACCGGTGCCGCCACTTCCGTCGGTACCACCGCCTCCATCGGTACCACCGCCACGTTCGGCGCCGTCGGGCCGTTCGGTGTCGTCGGGCCGGGAGGCCTGGTCAGTGCCGCCGCCACGGTCTGGCCGGCCGGTTCCGGTGGGATCCTCGGCGCGCTCAGCTCCCGCTGGACGGTCCGTTCCCGTGGGGCGGTCGGCTTCCGCTGGACGGTCGACCGCCGCGGTCACCGCCCGGACGCCGGTCCACACGCCGCAGACCCGGATTCCCGATGCGCGGCCGGGCTCCCGCACTGCCCCCACCCACGCCCTGAGGTCGCCCGTCCGGGGCCGGGACACGACCGGATGGGAGACTCCCCGCCGGTCACGCCGTCCGCTTCCGCCCCACCTGGACCCCCGCCGGCCTCGACGCTATCGGCCGTTCTCGCAGCGGCTCCTGCTCGCGGCCTGCGCGACGCTGTCCACCCTCGTGCTCGCGGTCACCTCGCTCGGCTGGGTGGCCTACCGGCACTTCGACAGCGCCGTCACCCGTGAGGACTGGAAGATCGCCGGGACACGGCCGGTCGCGGCGGCGGGCGCGGAGAACATCCTGCTGCTCGGTGACGACAGTCGGGACGGCACCGACGGCGAGTACGGCACGGTGGACGGCGTCCGGTCGGACACGACGATCATCGCGCACCTGGGCCCGGACGGCTCGGCGACGCTGCTGTCGTTCCCCCGCGACATGCTGGTCCCGGTGCTGCCCAAGGCCAAGGCCAACGCCCGCGACGGGCACGCCAAGCTCACCGAGGTGCTCCAGCTCGCCGGTGTGCCGGGGCTCGTCACCACGTTGGAGTCACTCACCAATCTCAAGATCGATCACACCATCTCGATCAACCTCGCGGGCTTTCGGGCCATGACGGACGCCGTCGGTGGTGTCACCGTCTGCGTGACACCGTTGCCGGACGGCTCCACCCGCAACCTGCACGACGCGATGTCCGGCTGGAGCGGCCGCCTCGGCGAGAACCGGTTGGACGGACGGGGCGCCCTCGCCTTCGTCCGGACCCGCTACGCACTCGGTGACGAACGGCTGCGCATCCTGCGTCAGCAGCAGTTCCTGGACCGGCTGCTGACCGCCGCCACCAGCGCGGGCGTCCTGACCAACCCGGCGAAGATCTCCGCGCTGCTCGGGGCGGTCGGTGGGGCGCTGCGGGTCGACTCGGGCCTTGACCAGGCCGCGCTGCTCAGCCTGGCCCGCCGCGCCAGCGAGGCCGGCAGCGGCGGGATGCGGTTCCTCACCGTCCCGACCCACATCGCGCTGCCCGCGGACGGCGCCGTCGACGACCATGGCACCGTCCCCCCGCACGGCGCGGTGCTCATCGCCGACCAGGCCGGACTGAACCGCATGCTCACACCGCTGCTACCGGACGGGGTGTCGCCCCCGAACACGTCCTCCACCGGCGGCACCACCACCGCTGGCTCCGGGGGCTCAGCCACCACGCCGGTCGGGTCGCCGTCCTCGGTGAGCATCGCGGCCGTTCGTAACGCCACCAGCCGCACCGGACTCGCCGCCCGGACGGTCGACGGTCTGCGCGCCCTCGGATTCACTGGTCCGATGACGACCTCGACGACGACCGGTCAGGCCCAGACCGGGATCTACTATCCGCCGCGGCTTCGGGAACAGGCGAGTGTCCTCGCCAGCCGCATCCCCGGCAGCCAGCTGGTCGCCACCTCGCCACCAACCCCGCTGCCCCCCACCACCTCGGCGCCGGGCGAGTCGTCCACCTCCGGACGCACCACCGCCGGCACCGGAAGCTCCGCCGGCACGGATGGCATCGTCCTCGTTGTGGGCACCGACTTCAGCGGGCTGGTCAGCGCCTCGAACACGCCCACCTCGACCGTCGGCTCCACTGGTGGCGGTGTCACCGCAGGCGCACCGACCGATCCCGCGTCGGCGATCAGTGGCGTGAGCTCCGCCGCCGCCGGCACGCCCGCCAACACCTCCTGCACACCGTGAGCACCCCGAACGCGACGAGCGCCACGTCCTCGCGGCTGGTCCGCGCCGCGGACCTCATCCTCGCGGCACCGGCGGTGGCCGACGACGAGGCGACGGCGGCCACCGGAACCGGCCTGCCGGGGATGGGGGCGCGGGGCATCGCCGACCTGCTGGCACGTCGTCTGGCGGCCGACCCGTCCCGTCCGCTGGTGACGTTCTACGACGACGAGACGGGCGAGCGGGTCGAGTTCTCCGCGACGACGTTCGACAACTGGGTGGCCAAGACCGCGAACATGCTGGTGGACACGCTCGGTCTCGGCCCCGGCGACCGGGTGGGGATGGACCTGCCCCCGCACTGGCTGGCGCTGGTGATCGCGCTCGCCACCTGGTCCGCCGGCGGCGACCTCGTCGTCGCCCAGCGGCCCACGGACCAGCGGCCCACGGACCAACCGAGCGCGAGCTCGAAGGTCGCGGCGCTGGCACCGACGACCCCGCTGCACGCGTTGTTCGTCGCGCAGGACCGCCTCGACGCGGCCGTGGATCTGGACGTCGACGAGACGGTCGCGCTGTCGCTGCGTCCGCTGGGTGGCCGGATGACCCGGTCCATCCCCGGTGTGCTCGACTACGCCGTCGAGGTGCCCTCGCACGGTGACCGCTTCGGGGCGCCGCCGCCTCCCTCGGTGCAGGCCGACCTCGTCCGGCGCGCGCTGCGCACGGCGGTGGGGTGGCGGCTTGGGGCGTCCGACCGGCTGTTGGTCACCGCCACGCCGAGCAGCACGACGGGGCTGCTCGGCGGGCTGCTCGCGCCGCTTTCGGCGGGGGCGTCCGTGGTGCTGTGCCGCCGGCTCGATCCGGACCTGCTGATCCGCCGGATCGAGGCCGAGCGCGTGACCGCGATCGTCACCGACACCCCGACGGTGGACGGGCCCGCCGTGGACGCGCGATCGGGATGGCCGGGGGAAGCCGCGGCCGGTGTCCGAGTGCTCCGGTTGCCCGCCTCCGCCTGAGACCGTCCACCTGAGGCGACCGTGACCCGCCGAGCGACGGTCTGCCGGACGACGGTCCGGGCCGCCCTGGTCCGGGCCGCCCTGGTCCGGGCCGCCCTGGTCCGAGGGTGCGACCCGGCCGGGTGAGGTGGGTGACCCGGCCGGGGTGAGGCCCGATCGTGGCCTCGTGGCGGCCGACCTCCGAGGGTAGCGACTACTGTCAGGAAGCGATTGGTCGCTCAGGTCGCTCAGGTCGCAGTGGGGAGGTGTCGAGCGTGCGCGCACAGCCGCGTCCGACGATCAGTGTCATCGGCACCGGCTACCTGGGGGCGACCCACGCGGTGTGCATGGCCGAGCTCGGGTTCGAGGTGCTGGGTGTCGACATCGACGCGAACCGGATACGTCAGCTGTCCGCCGGCGACACCCCGTTCTACGAGCCGGGACTCGCCGCCCTGCTGCGCAGCAACCTCGAGGCGGGCCGGCTCTCCTTCACCCGCTCGATCGCCGCGGCCGTCGACCATGCCGACGTGCACTTCGTCTGTGTCGGGACACCGCAACGTCCCGACTCTCAGGCCGCCGACCTGCGTCACGTCGACGCCGTCATCAGCGGGCTGATCGCCGCGGGACTCGGGCCGCGATCCCTGGTGGTGGGCAAGTCGACGGTGCCGGTGGGGACGGCGGCGAGGCTCGCCGCCCGGATCGCCGCGGCCGCACCGGGGGCCGAACTCGCCTGGAACCCCGAGTTCCTTCGCGAGGGCTTCGCCGTCGAGGACACCCTGCACCCCGACCGGCTGGTCTTCGGGGTCACCTCCGGCGGCCGGGCCGAAGCTGTGCTGCGCGCGCTGTACAGCCGGATGATCGACGCATCGACGCCCGTCATCGTCACCGACTACGCCACCGCCGAGCTGGTGAAGGTCGCCGCGAACGCCTTCCTCGCCACGAAGATCTCCTTCATCAACGCGATGTCCGAGGTGTGCGACGCCACCGGCGGGGATGTCGTGGAGCTCGCGGACGCCCTGGCCCACGATGATCGGATCGGGCCGCTGTTCCTGCGGGCCGGCATCGGCTACGGGGGTGGCTGCCTGCCCAAGGACGTCCGGGCGTTTCAGGCCCGCGCTCGGGAACTCGGGGTTGGTCCGGCGCTGTCCTTCCTGGGCGAGGTGGACGCGGTGAACATGCGCGCTCGGGCCCGGGCGGTGCGGCTGGCGCACGAGCTGCTGGGTGGAGATCCGATGAACCGGGCCGTCGCCGTGCTCGGCGCCGCCTTCAAGCCGAACTCCGACGACATCCGTGACTCACCGGCGCTGGACGTCGCCACCGCCCTGCGCCGGGACGGCGCGCATGTCGCCGTCTACGATCCGGCGGCCGCGGCGAACGCTCGGGACCGTCATCCCAACCTGCACATCGCCGACTCGGTGATCGGCGCGGTGGCCGGCGCCGAGATCGTCCTGGTCCTCACCGAATGGTCGGAGTTCCGCGCGCTCGATCCCGCCGCGCTGCGCCGCCATGTCGCCCGGCCGGTCGTCATCGATGGACGTGGCGTCCTGGACCCCGACGCCTGGCGCGGCGCCGGTTGGACCTACCGGGCTCTCGGTCGGCCACCGCGCCCGGCCACCGTCCGCCACCACGCTCCGCGGCACCTCGCGGAACGCCCCCTGCCGGAGCGGCCCACGTCAGAGCGGCCCACGTCAGAGCGGCACCTCCACCAGGGCGCCGGTCTCCACGTCGTAGACAAAGCCGCGCACTGACGTCGTGGCCTGCAGAAAGGGGGACGAACGCAGAATCCGCAGGGAGAGCCGGACATCATCGGCGACGTCCGTGAAGGCCTGCACCGACCATTCGGGACGGACCCCGGTGTCCCGCTCCAACTGATCGCGGAAACCCTCGTCGGTGATCTTCTCCATGCCGCACCCGGTGTGGTGCAGCAGGATGATCTCCTTCGTGCCGAGGGCGTTCTGACTGATCGCGAGGGAGCGGACGACATCGGTGGTGACAACGCCGCCGGCGTTGCGCAGAATGTGCGCGTCGCCCTCCCCGAGGCCAAGTAGTGCCTCGACGTTGAGCCGCGCATCCATGCAGGCCACGACGGCCACTCCGAGCTCCGGCGGCGCCGGTAGCGCGCCCTGCAGGCCGGCCTCCTGGCGACGCGCCGGGTTACCCGCGGCGTAGGTCAGCAGCACGTCCGTCGCCGTCGCCGCACCGGCCACGTCACCTGCCGGGCGACGCCCGCCCACGCCCGGCGCCGTCGCCGCCGCCGGCGCCCTCACCGCCGCCGTCACTGTTGCCGTTGCCGTTGCCGTATCCGTGCCGTTCATGGTGTCCGTCCCTCCCGATCGATGGTGCCGTGCCCCGCAATGTCAGGATGCCGCCCCGCCGCCCGAACCGGCCATCGTTCCCCACATTCGCCAGCGTCGCGACCGCCACGTTGCCTGGCATTACGAGTCGGATGCATCACTCACCGTAGAGTAGGGAACACCACTACGGTGGATCGAGCGCACAGAGTCGAGGATTCGATCACTCTTGGCGACAGGACGCTCGGGCGGGCAGCGGTCCCGACGTCCGCGGGGACGCTCGAGGGAGGGGGTGGCGAAGCGACGGGTTCCGGCCAGCCGGTACTCTCCTCGGGTGGTAAGAATCGATCGAGGTCGCCTGTGGTGAAGCACCGACAGGGACGGTCGCCGCTGCAGCTACTCATCCACGAGCTGGGCAAGTTCGGCCTCGTCGGTGGCGTCTGCTACGCCATCGACTTCCTGGTTTCGAACCTGTGCCACACGCTTCTGGGAATGGGTCCGCTCAGCGCGAAGACGATCTCCACCGTCATCGCCGCGACCTTTTCCTATATCGGAAACCGGCAGTGGTCCTTCAACCACCGCGCCCGGACCGGTCTGCGCCGCGAGTACACGCTGTTCTTCATACTGAACGTGGTCGGCCTCGTGATCGCGCTCGGATGCCTCGGGTTCGCCCGGTACGTGCTCGATCTGCGCGGAGTGCTCGCCTTCAACCTGTTCGGCAACGTGCTCGGCACGGGGCTCGGCACGGTGTTCCGCTTCTGGGCCTACAAGAAGTGGGTCTTCCTGCACCCGGACGACCCCAAGGCCGCACCGCGCGCCGACCTGCCCACCGAACTGCCCGCCCGGGTGCCAGAGCACGCCGGCCGGATCTGACCCGCGCACTGACCTGAGCTGACCTGCGACGACCGGGCGCCCACTGGGCTGCCCGGTCGTCGTCGTCTCACCGGAGGGGCCGGGCCCGCAGCCGGTCGGCCTCCTGTCTGTCGAGAAGGCGACCGGGTGTCCCGTTCGACGGGAAAGCCCCTACCATCAGTACCAAGCCCGGTCTGAGAGGTTGGTCGCCTTCGGCGTATCCCGCCGGGCACCGACGCAACGGAGTGGCCGTCCGATCAGGATGCCGTTCCCTCCGGCGCGACGACAGCGCGCGGCGCGACGACAGCGCGCGGCACCGGCGGCACAGGAGGAACGCATCATGCAGTCACCGGGCTCCAGCACTCCGGACCCGGACGCCGAGACCCGGCGGGTCGACGGCGCGCCCGGCTATTCGGGAGGCGTCGACCCGTACGACGAGCAGACCCGGATCGCGGGCGACGAACGCGGCGGCTGGCCGGCCGGCGGTTCCCCGAACAACCCGTCCGGCGGCGGCTACTCGCAGGGCTCGTCGGGCTACGGCGACCCGGCCGGCTACGGCGGCAACTCGGCCGGCTACGGCAGCCCGGCCCAGGCGGGCGACCAGGAGCCACAGACCCAGATCCTGCCGGACGGCTACGCCACGAACGCACACTCGGCACCCGGCCAGCCCGGCGGCAGCGGCTCCTACCCGCCCCCCGGGAACAGCGGCGGCACGTCCGGTGGCTACGGCCAGGACCAGCGCGGCGGGCAGCGCGAGGCCTACGGTGCGCCGGCGGCCGGTTATCCGCAGGGCGGCTACCAGCAGGGTTCGGGTGACAGCGGCCAAGGCTACGGTCAGCAGAGCTACGGTCAGCCGGGGTACGGCCAGCCGGGGTACGGCCAGCAGAATTACGACCAGCAGGGTTACGGCCAGCCCGGCTACGGCCAGCAGCCGGGCTACCCGACTGGCGGGCAGTATCAACAGCCCCACGACCAGCAGGCGTACAACCAGCAGGCGTACAACCAGCAGGGTTACGGACAGCAGGGTTACGGACAGCCTGATGCCTACGGCAACTACGGCGGCTACCCGCCCGCCGGCGGCGGCTCCCCCCAGGGCAACGGCTCGGGGCGACGGCGGGCCCTGATCATCGGTGCGGCCGTGGCCGCGTTGCTCCTGCTCATCATCGTCCCCGTGATCGTGCTCACCGGCGGCTCGGATGACGACAACCCGTCGGCCAGAGCCTCGGCACCGCCGGTCGTGTCCTCGTCGGCCTCGGCCACCACCACCCCGTCGCCGTCGACCACCCCGGGCTTCTCCCCGAGCCCGTCTCCGAGCGCGTCCAGTGGGTTCAGCCCGGCGGAGAGCACGCTGCTGGCCAAGCTCAAGAGCTCCGCGATGACCGACTGCCAGCCGAACAGCACCGCCGAAGGCGGTCACATCCTGGCCGCGCTGGTCTGCCACTCCGACGACGGCAAGGACGTCGCCGCGTTCTCCTATGCCACCCGCAGCGATCTCGACGCGGATGTCGATGTGCGCAAGGCGCAGGTGACGTCCACCAACGGCAGTTGCAAGAACGGCGAGAACGAAGTGTTCACCTGGAACTTCCACGAGGGTCAGACGGAAGGCACCGCCATCTGCAGCACCCAAAACGGCGCTCCGGCCATCTACTGGTCGTACAACACCAAGCTGGTCGCGTTCACGGCGACCGGAAGTGACGGCGCCGGGCTCTACGAGTGGTGGAGCGGCTTCGACCCGGTACCGCAAAGCTGAACCGAAAAGATCCACATCCAGACGGGATCTCGGCCCTATCCCGGCCGGCCGGGATAGGGCTGCATTTGTTTGCCAGTAGCCCTGTACCGGCTGTATCCGCACGGTAGTGCGCCTACTCTGGTGACCGGATACATCACCACACTCGGGAGGAACCGTGCCGAGTCCCGGCAGCGGCGACGACGAAGCGCCACGCTCCGCCGAGCAGCCGCCACCCCAGCCGTTCATCGGCGACGGGCTGCCGGGTCCAGACGCGGATCTCGACGACTCCGAGCGCACCATCCTGCAGCCCCCCGGGCAGCGTCCGTTGGTGCCAGGACCTGGCCCTGGGTCCGGGCCCCGGGTGGGCTCGCCCTACGAGCCGCCGCGCCCACCCGGCCCGCCGGCATCCGCCGCGCCGCCGTGGCTGGGCGGTCCGCCCGGGCCGCATGGGCAGCCCGCCGGGCCGCCATCCGGCTTTCAGGGTGGGCCGCCGCCCGGGCCGCGTGGCGGGCCGTTTCGTCCCGGCGGGCCATCCGCACCGTCGGCGCCGCCGCTTCCACCGGATTGGCAGTCGCCGTATCTGGCCGGCGGACCGCCGTCCGGGCCGCAGCCACCCATGGCACCGATGGTGCCCATGGTGCCGCCGGGTTCGATGCCGCCTCGGCCGCCGATGCCACCCGGTCCGCCTGGACAGTTCACATCCCCGGGGTCTCCGGGACGGCCGGGGCCGCCCGGGCCTTCCGGGCCTTCCGGGCCTTCCGGGCCCCCCGGCTCCTTTGGTCCACCACCTCCGCCGACCGGGTCTCGAGGCATGTCCGTCCCGCCGGGGCAGTCGGGACCGGCGGGTGGTTCCGGCTCGTTGGCGGGTCCGCCGGGACCGCTCTACTTCGCGCCACCCGGCCAACCGCCGCGTGCCGCGGGCCCCTCGCCCGTCCCGCCGCCTGGCAATGCGTTGTCACCAGCAGGATCGCCGCCAGCTGGATCGGCGCCCGTTGGCGGCTCCGCCCACGGCGGCGCTGCCAGAGCAGACAACGATGATCTCACCTACCGGCTGACTCCGCCGCCGGTCACGCTCGCGTCCGCGCCACCGCTGTCCCCGCCTGGCCCCGTACCAGCACCGGCAGGGGGTCGACCCGCACCGGGAGCACCGATTCGGCCCACCGGACCCACCGGGCCTGGTCTGTATGGCGGTCCCGCTGGTCCTGGGGGTCGGCCTGGGCCTCTGCCCGGTCTTGCCGCGCCGACGGCGAACCCCACGGATGAGCAGGACGACGAGCGGGAAGTGACATCGGGTTTCACCAGCCTTCCGCTGCCGGTGGTACCCGACGCCGCGGCCCCGGGCTCGTTCGCACACCCGGTCACCCATCCGGTCGCGCGTCCGGCGCCGCCCGACCTCGGCTTCGACGCGGACCCCGAAGAAGAGGATCTGCTGCCCGGGCTGCTCCCCGGGCTGCCAGCTCCCCCGGCCCCGCTGCTGCCCGCCCCCGGCGGACCGTACGGCTCTCCGGGGGCCGCCGCCAATGGTCTGCCGCCGGGGTCGGGCGGGCCTGACCGGAACAACCGACACAAGATCCTCGTCGACCGGCGGCTGCTGTTCGCCGGTGTCGGCGCGCTGGTCGCGCTCGTCGTCCTGTTCGGCGCCCTCGCCCTCGCCGCTGGAGAGTCCGACTCGAGCATCGACGCGGCACCGGCCATCGCGACGGCGAGCCCGGTCGGAGGCCCCGTCGGCGATGCCCGTGAGGCGCTTCGGGCCATGCTCAACCCAGCCGTGATGTCCGGCTGCACCACACCGACCCGCAGCGACAGCGCCTACGCCGACGCCACACTCACCTGCAAGGCTCCCGGTAACCGTCAGGTCGCCGCGTTCCACTTCGCCAACCGGTCGGCGCTCGACCGGCAGATCGGTGCCCGCGAGGCGTTCTACTCGGACGAAGGGTCCTGCGACGACGGGCAGCAGAGCTCGGAACGGTGGACCTCCCCCACCGACAAGCCCGGCGGCACCCGGCTCTGCTACTTCTTCGCCAATCACTTCTACGAGTTCTGGAGCTCCGACACCCAACTGGTCGCGTTCTCGGTCGATGATCCGGACCCCGCCCGGCTCAACTCCTGGTGGCACTCGTTCGATCCGTTGCGCCACTAGATGCGTGCCGGCGAGGACCCGGGCCCGTCACAACCCGGGCCCGGTGCGGATCAGGATGGTCGACCCGGCCTTGCGCGGCGCAGGATGCTCATCGCCATGGGGGTCGTCCTCGTCCTCGCGGCCGTCGGCATCGTCGTGGCTGTCACAGCCGGTGGCGGTTCGGACAGCGACCGAGATGACCCCCCCGCCGCACCCCCCTCGGTGACAGGTACGGCGGGGGGTGGCGGTGCGACGTCCACGCCGAGCCTGGAGCCGGCCGACGCCGACCTGGTCGCGGCGCTGCTCCCCTTCACCGTCACCGACTGCCGCTCGGCGCCGCGGGACGAGGATGGGGTGGTGGCGGCGGTGAGCTGCGCACCGGGCAGCTCCACCGCGGCGAGCGCACCCGAGCAGCTGTCCGTCATCAGCTACGGGACCGCCGAAGCTCTCCAGGCCGACCTGCGCAAACGCGCGGTCGGACTGACCGGCTCCGATCCCGGTACCACCTGCGCCCACGGCCGCAGCGGGGTGGAACGCTGGGCACGGACCGCCCACCGCCGCGGCAGCTTCGTCTGCCGGGTCACCCCTGGCCGTTTCGCGGTCTACTGGACGGTGGACGACTCCCGGCTCGGCTTCACCGCCGAGCTACCCGACGCCGACCAGTTCCTCGCCTGGTGGCGCGCCTACGACCCGATCTGATCCGTCGCTCGCTGGCTGCCGCGCGCTGGCCGCCGATCACTGGCCGGAGCTCCATCCGCCCCGCCGAGGATCACCTGAGCCGCGCCCCTGATAGGGCGCGGCGAGCTCGGCCAGCATCTCCTGCATGCGTTCGACATGCGGCATGCAGGACAGCGTGATCCGGCCCCGCTGGCCAGCCGTCTCGACGACGAGTCGCCCTGAGCCCACCCACTGCTCGAACAGGCTCTGCTGGACGGTCGTGCCGACGAGCCAGGAAACCGGAACATCGCGGCCGACCCGGGTCAGCAGACCCTCGCGCACCACGAGGCGCTGGCTGGTGATGACGTAGTGCGTGGTCAGCTGCCGTAGCCAGGGCAGCGCACCCCGATAGCCGATGAGCCCCAACGCCACGATCAGCACCAGGTACTGGATTGGTTTCTGGAGAAAGCCACCGGGCGCGAAGAAGACACCGAGCACCGCGAAAAGCAGGGCCGCCACCGTCCACAGTGCCGGACCGACCAGACTGACCCAGTGCGGATGGAGGTGGACGACCACCTCTTCGTCCGGGGCGAGGATATCGTCGGGAAACGCCACGCCGACGATCGTCGCACCTTCCTTCATCGGACCACACGTGACCCTCCCGCGCGTTGCCCACCGGGCTCACCAAACGAGATCGCCGAACCTCGCGGGCCTGCTTCCTGGCGGCCCGCGTCCCGCCTGACCGGCCCGCGTCCCGCTTCACCCCGACGTTGCCGACCCGGTCAGCGCAGGTGGACGACGTCTCCCGCGCTGAAGGGGTGGCCGTCGACGACCAGTCGCCCCTCGGCGTCCACGTCCATCGCCGTGCCGAGATGAGTCCGTCCACCAGGCAGTTCGACCCGCACCCGGCGACCGATCGTGGCACAGACGGCCAGATAGTCGGCGCGGGCCGACATCGGGTCACGCTCCCACCGGAGCAGGGCGCCGGCGAGCTCGGTGAGGAGCTCGCCGAGCAGCGTGGTGCGGTCGAGCGCGCTCGTGGGGGCGCCGCACAGGCTCAGGCTCGTCGACCGTGGTGGCAACTCGTCGGACTGCGCGTGGACGTTCAGACCGAAGCCGATCACCGCGGCGGGCGGTATCGCCGGGGCTGGCACCAGTTCCACCAGGATGCCGGCGAGCTTCGCACCGTCAACGAGCAGATCGTTGGGCCATTTCAGCGAGGCCGTGACGCCGGTCACCCGGCGCACCGCTGACACCAGCGCGGTGCCCACCACCATCGGCAACCAGCCCAGGCGCGCCGGTTCAACCATGGGACGCACGAGCAGCGACACGGTGAGCCCGGAGCCGACCCGCGACTCCCAGCTCCGATCAAGCCGACCACGACCCGCCACCTGCCGCTCGGCGACCAGCACATGGCCACGCGGCGCGTCCACCTGCCGCCACCGGCGGCCCACCTCGGCAAGCTCCGCCTCGGTCGGACTGGCCGGGCTGCTGGTCGGGCTGGTCTCGTTGGGTGCCGTGGCGGCGATCTGCGCACGGGCCACCCGCACCAGGGCGGCGTTCGTGGAGTCGATCTCGGACACGACCGTAAGCCCGAAGTCGGTGCCGGCCGCGGAGAGGAAGTCCGCCAGCCGGGGCGCATCAAGCAGCGGACGGGCCGGCGTCGCGTCCACGATGCGCTTCGGCGCCGCGCCTACCCGGGCAGCTCCCCCGTCGGACGCGCGTGGGGCGACGGGGGCATCGGGACTGATGGCATCCGAAGGCACGTGCACCGGCACAGCCTGCCAGAAGCGACCCGTGCCACGCCCACCCATCGGTGGCCGCGGGCCGGGTTCCGACGGTCCCCTCCGGCAAGCCACCCCACTAGTTGTTCCAGCACCACCGACGACAGCAAAACGCGCATACTGTGACGCGCGATACGGCCGGACGGCCCTGGTCAGAGCCAAGTAGCGCAATCGATGAGATCAACTCCACATGTCTCGAGCGCGTGGACGCGCAGGGGTCGTACGCTGCGGCCTATGGCTCTTCCCGTGTCCGCTGAGGATTCCGCTCCCGACCCGCGCAGCACCGCAGGGCGACTTGCTCAACTGCGGCGTGTGAACGATGAGGCTGTCCACGCTGGATCCCAGCGGGCCGTGGATGCGCAGCATGCCAAGGGCAAAATGACGGCACGAGAGCGGATCGAGGCCTTCCTTGATCCCGGCTCGTTCGTGGAGACCGACGCGTTCGCCCGCCACCGGGCACATGATTTCGGTGTCCAGGCCAACCGTCCGTACGGGGACGGTGTCGTCACCGGCTACGGGACGGTCGAGGGCCGGCAGGTCTGCGTGTTCAGCCAGGACTTCACCGTCTTCGGCGGCAGCCTGGGCGAGGTCTTCGGCGAGAAAATCGTCAAGGTCATGGACCTGGCACTCAAGACCGGTTCCCCGGTCGTCGGCCTCAACGACTCCGGCGGCGCCCGCATCCAGGAGGGAGTCGTCTCCCTCGGTCTGTACGGCGAGATCTTCTACCGCAACGTCATGGCGTCGGGTGTCGTCCCCCAGCTCTCCCTGATCATGGGCCCGTGCGCGGGCGGCGCGGTGTACTCCCCCGCGATCACCGACTTCACCCTGATGGTCGACCAGACGAGCCACATGTTCATCACCGGCCCGGACGTCATCAAGGAGGTCACCGGCGAGGACGTCGGGATGGAGGAGCTCGGCGGAGCCACCACCCACAACTCGCGCAGCGGCGTCGCTCACTTCCAGTCCGCGGACGAGGCCGAATGCCTTGAGCTGGCTCGGGCCCTGCTGTCCTACCTCCCCTCGAACAACCTCGAGGAGGCACCCGCCTACGAGCCCGTGGACGACCTGGACGCGGAGCTCGATCCGGATCTCGACACCTTCATCCCGGACTCGCCCAACACGCCGTACGACATGCACCTGATCATCGAGCGACTCACCGACGACGGTGACTTCCTCGAGGTCCACGCGCAGTTCGCGCAGAACCTGATCGTCGGCTTCGGCCGGATCGACGGCCGTTCGGTCGGCGTGGTCGCCAACCAGCCGATGCAGTTCGCCGGCACCCTGGACATCGACGCGAGCGAGAAGGCCGCCCGTTTCGTCCGCACCTGCGACGCGTTCAACATTCCCGTTCTCACGCTCGTCGACGTGCCGGGCTTCCTGCCGGGTACATCCCAGGAGTGGAACGGAATCATCCGCCGCGGCGCGAAGCTGATCTACGCCTATGCGGAGGCGACGGTCCCCAAGGTCACCGTCATCACCCGCAAGGCCTACGGCGGCGCCTACGACGTCATGGGCTCCAAGCACCTGCGGGCCGACATCAACCTGGCCTGGCCGACCGCGGAGATCGCGGTCATGGGTGCCCGCGGCGCTGTCAACATCATCTACCGTCGCGAGCTGGCCAAGTCCGAGTCCTCGGACACCCGCCGCGCCGAGCTGATCGAGGACTACACCGATCACTTCGCCACTCCGTACATCGCGGCGGAACGTGGCTACCTCGACGCCGTGATCAACCCGTCGGAGACGCGCCGTGCCATCATCCGGGCGCTCCGGCTGCTGCGCACCAAGCGTGAGTCGCTGCCGCCGAAGAAGCACGGAAACATCCCGCTCTAGGGCACGGACCGAGCGTCGCGACGACGACGCGTGCACTCCAGCGCCGGCGTTTTCGCCGGTACACGTCGAGCAGGGAGAGGAACGTGGCCCAGGACCAGGACGGGCAGCCGGATCGGCCGACGCTTCGGCTCATCCGCGGAAACGCCACTCCGGAGGAGATCGCCGCGGTGGTGGCGCTGCTGGCGGCCCAGGCGACCGCCGCCGCACCGCCGCCGCCCCCCGTCCGGTCCCCGTGGGCCGATCCCACGCAGGGTCACCGCTGGCCGCTCCACGTTGGAGCAGGCGCGTGGCGTCTTTCCGGGCTGAGCCCGGGTGTGCGCACCCGCGCGGGATGGTGAGCGGATGCCATCACTCACGTGACATGTCCATGGCATCACATCAGGGTTGAACGACAGCGAGCAGCGCGGACCGACTCGCCTAACATCAGGCAGGCCGGAAGAGGACGGGAGCAGCGTGCGTAAGATCCTCATTGCCAACCGAGGTGAGATCGCGGTCCGGGTGGCTCGCGCCTGCCGCGACGCCGGATACACCAGCGTCGCGGTCTACGCGGAACCGGATATCGACGCACTGCACGTGCGTGTCGCCGACGAGGCATTCGCCCTCGGCGGGAACACTCCCGGCGACTCTTACCTGCGTATCGACAAGATTCTGGATGTCTGTAAGGCATCGGGTGCCGACGCCGTCCATCCGGGATACGGCTTTCTTTCCGAGAACGCCGACTTCGCCGAGGCCGTGATCGCCGCCGGCCTCACCTGGATCGGCCCGCCGCCCGAGGCCATCCGACGCCTCGGCGACAAGACCGCCGCTCGTCACATCGCGCTGGAGGTCGGCGCCCCGCTGGCACCTGGCACCGCCGATCCGGTGGCGGGAGTCGGCGAGGTCATCGAGTTCGCCAACCAGTACGGCCTGCCAGTCGCGATCAAGGCGGCGTTCGGTGGTGGCGGGCGGGGTCTCAAGGTCGCCTGGACCGCGGAGGAACTGCCCGAGCTGTTCGACAGCGCCGTGCGTGAGGCGGTTGCCGCCTTCGGCCGCGGCGAGTGCTTCGTCGAGCGTTACCTCGACCAGCCACGGCATGTCGAGACCCAGGTGCTCGCGGACACCCATGGCAATGTGGTCGTCGTCGGCACCCGTGACTGCTCGCTGCAACGGCGCTACCAGAAGCTGGTCGAGGAGGCCCCGGCGCCCTTCCTCTCGGAAACGCAGCTCGCCGCGCTCTATGACGCCTCGAAGGCGATCTGCCGCAAGGCCGGCTATGTGGGGGCTGGCACGGTCGAGTTCCTGGTCGCCCGCGACGGCATGATCAGCTTCCTTGAGGTCAACACGCGCCTGCAGGTGGAGCATCCGGTGACCGAGGAGGTCTCCGGTGTCGACCTGGTTCGCGCCCAGTTCCGGATCGCCGAGGGCGAAGCCCTCGACTTCACCGATCCCGCTCCCCGCGGCCACTCGTTCGAGTTCCGGATCAACGGTGAGGACCCGGGGCGCAACTTCCTGCCCGCACCCGGCACCGTTACCACGTTCGTCTCACCGGCCGGCCCCGGCGTGCGGCTGGATACCGGCATCGAGAGCGGCAGCGTCATCGGGGGCGCGTTCGACTCGCTGCTCGCCAAGCTCATCATCACCGGTGCCACCCGCCAGGAAGCGCTCGAGCGCGCCCGGCGCGCTCTCGACGAGATGGTCGTCGACGGCATGGCGACTGCCCTGCCGTTCCACCGCGCCGTCGTCCGGGATCAGGCTTTCGCCCCGGATGACACCGCGGAACCGTTCCGCATCCACAACCGGTGGATCGAGACGGAGTTCGACAACACCATTCCCGCGTTCACCGGCGGCACCGACGCGGACACCACCGCACCCGAACGGCAGACCGTTGTCGTCGAGGTAGGTGGCAAGCGCCTCGAAGTGGTGCTCCCGGCCGGCCTCGGCGCCGCGACGGCCGCCGCGGGAACCGGCAGGGGCGCGGCACCCAAGCGACGCTCCCGCGGGGCCGCGGCCGCGAAGGTCACCGGGGACGCGCTGACGAGCCCCATGCAGGGCACCATCGTGAAGGTGGCGGTCAGCGAGGGTGACACGGTCGCGACCGGCGACCTCATCGTCGTCCTGGAGGCAATGAAGATGGAGCAGCCGATCAACGCCCACCGGGACGGCAAGATCACTGACCTCGCCGCGGCCGTCGGCTCGGTTGTCACCAGCGGGGCTGTCCTTTGTGAGATCAAGGACTAGATGCCACCTGTTCGCCGGTCGCTGTCCTCGCTCCGCCTGGCCGCTTCGTAAGCTGCGGGTATGAGCGGCAGTGAGGACAGCTCGCCGGTGGGCGGTCGGGATGGGGCTACGGCGGTGGACGGTGCTGGCACACCCGGTGCTGGCACACACCGGCCGCCACTGACCGGCCGAATCCACTACCTTCTCGGTGGCACGTTGCCGCCGACGTACCGCGCGTGGGTCTCGCATGATCTGACCGGGCCCGGGTGGCGGGTCCGGCAGGCCATCCGCCCGCCCCTTCTTCTCCTGCCCTTCGCCGTGGTCTTCGCGCTGCTTCCCGGCCAGCCGGCGGTTCGTGGCATCGCCGTCGGGCTCCTCCTGGCCGCAGGTCTGGGTCTTGGCTTCGCCACCAGCAGCTACTTCCGCAACCGGCGCCTCGAACAGCACGGCTTCCCGCCCGTCCTCCCGCCACCGGATGACCCACAGGAAGCGGGCTGAGGCCGCCCGCCGCCCGCCACTACCTCTCTGTGTAGTTGTCAGGGTGCGTGTGGTACTCGCCCCCGGTAGGGGTCGTCCACGTCATGTGACCGGGCTCGCCCTGTTCGACGAGCCACCGCTGTCTCGCCCCGTGCTCCGACGCCTGGTCGGGCCGCTGCTTGTAGCGACCCAGCATTCGATGGTGTCTGCGGCAGAGGGGCGCAAGATTGCCGTTCTCGGTGAGCCCACCGTCGAACCAGGCCACCGTGTGATCAAGATCGCTGCTGCCCGCGGGGGTGTTGCAGCCCGGCAGGACGCACTGGCTGTTGCGCGCTCGCACATGCCGCGCCAGGGCGGCGGGCGGAAACCGGCGACGCCCGAGACCGACGAGTTCTCCGGTCTCCCGCCGGGTCAGCATCTGCCGCCAGGTGCACCGCGGGTCCTGGCTCATCTCCCGAACGATCTCCGCTGGGACGGGCCCGTATCCAGGGATCTCACCTGGGCGCTCCGCCAGCCCCAGCAGCGTCTCCACCGGGACGATCACCTGCATCTCCAGGTTGACACGGCCCAGGCTTTCGCCCATCAGCAGCGCGTACGCCACATCCGCCCGCCGCTGATCGAGGCTGCGAGCGTCGCCGGTACCAGCCTGCCGGGCCAGCCGGTCGATGCGCGCCCACACCGCCAGCATGCGCAGCGCGGGCAGGAACATCGCCAGACGGCCCATGCCGTCGGGCTCCGTGCGTGCCTCGACGCGCCGGGTACCTTCGGCCGCCTTCTGACGCCGCGCCGCCCCATCCGGATCGACCACCAGGACCCGGCGGCGCACCGCCTGCTCGAACGCCTTCAGGCTCGGCCGGCCACCCTTGGCCAACACCGGGCCGGCAACCTGCGCGACGAGCGAGCCGTCGAGTGGGGCGGTCAGCCGGTCCAACGCCACAAGACGGGCCAGATCGATCCGCCCGTCCCACAGCGCCTTCACCCCGGCGGGCAGCCGCCGTACGACCCGAACCGCGAACGCCGTCTGCCTCCCACCTTCGGAAGGTGACAGCCGCGCGCGGAGCGCGACCTCCTCGCCGACGAACTCGTCGTAGCCCCACCGGCCCGGCTCGGCCCACATCCCGCCGGCGCCGGCCTGCTCGCCGCCACCCTGCGCACCACCATCGGGCTGCTCGCCGTACTCCTGCGACGTCCCCGCATCCACCGGAGCGGGGCGTAGCTCGGTCAGGCGCGCGCGGACCAGCAGGCGCTCCGCTTCCGCCCGCGCCACCCGCCGCCCGACCTCCTCATCCCACGCAAGACAGTCCACATCCATCAGATCCGCCACCCGGCGACCGCCGACCTCCACCGATGCCAACCACGCCCGCTCCTCCTCATCCGACGCTGCTGGCGCCGCACGTGTTCCAGCCACCATCACAGCCTCCATTCAAAAGACGACGACAGCGGATACCGGACCGCAGAAACCAGAAAGAGAAAGCCGACGCAAGGACCGGATTCCAGAATCGCTGATCGAACGTACATTCGAATAGTAGATGCCGACCGGCCGCCTGGCAACCCCCGATCGCACTTGAGGATATGCACACGACTCCATCTGGCGCTACGACCACAGCACCAGCGGCAGTCCGAATCCCGGCCGTCCCACACGGCCCGACTGCAGGTTCGAGGAAATGGCGACCACACGGTCGAGGTAAATGAACTCCAACCGATGGTGGATCTCAGGGAACATCTCGCCTATGCTGAGGAGGCCATCGGACAACCAGCATGGCGCCACACCCAGCTCCGCCATGCTGACCGATGATGATGTGCACCACCCACACTTCTTCAGAAGCCCCCGCGACCCTTCAGGAGCCAGGGAGATTCTTCAGGAGCCAGGACTGCAGGCGCCCAGGCCACGTCTCAGGAAGGTTTGTCGAATCCAGCAAAGAAGTCACGTGGTCGCAGGACCCGCGCCGCTTCGGTGATCGAGCCGGAGAGCGAAGGATAGATGGAGAACGTATGGGCGATCTGGTCGACCGTGAGTCCGTTTTCAACGGCAAGAGAAACGGAGAGAATGAGCTCGGATGCCCGTGGCGCCACGACGACACCGCCGAGAACGCTGCCGCTTCCGGGTCGACAGAAGAGCTTGACGAAGCCGTCCTGGATACCCATCATCTTGGCGCGGGGGTTTCGCGAAAGTGGCACGGTGGTTACTTCCGCAGCGACCGCGCCGGCGTCCTTCATGACCTGGCTCATGCCCACGGTCGCGATCTCGGGCTCGGTGAAGATGTTCGAGGAGACCGTTCCGAGCCGCAGCGGGCTTACCGCCTCACCGAGTGCGTGCCACATGGCGATTCGGCCCTGCATGGCCGCGACCGAAGCCAGTGGCAGAACTCCGGTGCAGTCGCCGGCGGCGTAGACACCGGGTACCGAGGTACGCGACATCCGGTCGACACCGACATGGCCACCCGGCCCGAGCCGCACACCCACGTCAGTAAGGCCAAGATCCCGCGTTCTCGGCACGGAACCGACGGCCATGAGAGCGTGGCTACCTGCAACAGTCCGACCATCAGAAAGCTCGACGATGACTCCGTCACCTATCCGCCGCACCGAGGAGGCCCGTGAACGATTGAGCACCTCGATTCCCC
This sequence comes from Frankia sp. AgPm24, assembly GCF_023243055.1. Classification (NCBI taxonomy): domain Bacteria; kingdom Bacillati; phylum Actinomycetota; class Actinomycetes; order Frankiales; family Frankiaceae; genus Frankia; species Frankia sp. AgPm24. The sequence continues at coordinate 60,229 of NZ_JALKFW010000166.1, forward strand.
GGCGGACAAACACGTCTTCGATAACCCGGGCCGCGTCGAGGTCCTCACCCGGCAGGACCCGATCTCGGGAGGACACCAGGGTGACCTCCGCGCCCAGAGCCCGGTACGCGCTCGCGAACTCGGCGCCGGTCACCCCGGAACCGACAACGACAAGATGTTCCGGAATTTCCTTGAGGTCGTAGAGATGACGCCAGGTAAGTATCCGCTCACCATCCGGCTGTGCGCTGGACAGGATTCGGGGTGCGGCACCCGTCGCGACAAGCACGGCGTCGCCCACGAAGGTCTCACCGTTGCTCGCCTCGATCGCATGCGGGCCGACGAGGCGACCGGTGGCGTGCACGATCTCGACCTTCTCGCGTTCGAGTCGCCGCTCGATGTCCAGGGACTGCGCCTTGGCGAGTTCCCGGACCCGCTCGTAGACCTGCACGGGGTCGACTCCGACCACTTCGGGTGGAGTGAGAGCGGGCGTACCCGAATCCGAGCCGCTCGGCATCCCCCAGGCGACCGCCGGGCTCGAGGTGTCCGCAGTCACACCGGGACCGTGCGGGCGGATACCCAGGCCCGGAGCAAGTGCGAGATTTGTCATGGTCTCCGAGGTCGCGATGAGCGCCTTCGAAGGAACGCAGTCCGTGAGCACACAGGCGCCACCGATGCCGTCCGAGTCAACAACTGTCACGGAGGCGCCCAGGGATGCCGCGACCAGTGCCGCCTCGTAGCCCCCTGGACCTCCACCGAGAATGACAATGCGTGTCACGAGCCCTCCGATCCCGACCAGTCCTGCTCTTATCTTCCCCCTCCTGGATGACACTGCTCCTCCTGGTACGGACAGCTCCGTAGGATCGCAGGCGGAGTCTCCGCGGGGAGAGTGCCGTAGATCGCGAAGGTTCCAGCACCGACCAGCAACCTGTAGCCCTGGCAACGCACCGTCACTCCCGAGAGACCACAATGACCTTGTACGCGGCATACGCCGGCAACCTCGATCCGGCGCAGATGAAGAAACGGACGCCCCACTCGCCCGTTACCGGAACCGGATGGATCAACGGGTGGCGGTTGACCTTTGGCGGCGAGGACGTCGGGTGGGACGGTGCCCTTGCGACCATCGTCGAGGCGCCGGGCGCGCACGCCTACGCCCTTCTCTACGATCTTGATCGTTATGATCTGGAGCGGCTTGACATCTGGGAGGGAGCGGACACCGGCCTCTACACCCGCATCCGTGTCCGCGTGCACACCCTTGACGGCGAAGCCCTCGCCTGGACGTACGTGTTGAACTCCTACGAGGGCGGGCTCCCGTCCCTCTGGTATCTGAACATGATCGCCGACTCGGCGGAGAAGGCTGGTGCGCCTGCCGACTACGTCAGCGAGCTGCGTTCCCGGCCGACCGCGTAGCGCGGTCGCGGCGGGGGCGTACTCAGCCGGGGGGTACTCAGCCGGTGGCCGGCGGCCGATGGCGCCGCAGCAGCTCGAGGGCGGACCCGGCCAACAGGCGCACCCCCACGCCGATGGCCCGCTCGTCCACGTCGAAGGCGCCCTGGTGAAGATCGTAGGTGGGTCCGCCGGGCACACGGGTACCCAGCCGGGCCAGGGCGCCCGGGACGTGGTTGAGATACCAGCCGAAGTCCTCGCCGCCGAGTGACTGCGCCACCGTGGCCGAGGCGCCGTGCCCCAGCGAGACATCGACGACCTGCTGAAAGACGTCGACGACCTGGGCGCTGTTGACCACCGGGGGCACGCCGCGGCGGTAGTCGACCACGATCTGCGCGCCATACGGGGCGACCAGCTCCTCCGCGAGCCGGGTCACCAGCTCCGGAACCGCGTCCCAGGTCTCCCGGGACAGGGTGCGCAGGGTGCCGCGCAGCTGGCCGGAGCGTGGGATGGCGTTGGCGACGGTACCAGCCTGGATCTGCCCCCAGACCAGGGACAGTGCTGACCGTGGATCGACCAGGCGCCCGAGCGCGGCCGGCAGGTCCGCGGCCAGACGCACCATCGCGTAGATCAGGTCCACCGTGTTCTGCGGGCGCGAGGTGTGGCCACCTGGCCCCGCCAGGGTGATCTCGAGAGCGTCCGCGGCCGAGGTGATCGGACCGGTGCGCAGTCCGATGGTGCCCACGTCCAGAGCCGGATCGCAGTGAACGGCGATGGCCGCGGACACGGGTTTGAGCACGCCCGCGTCGATCACGTCCAGGGCACCACCGGGCATCAGCTCCTCGGCGGGTTGGAACACCAGTCGCACGGTCCCGGGCAGCGCGACGGCACGTGCGTACTCGGCGAGCGCCAGGCCCACCCCGAGGGTCACCACCGTGTGCACGTCGTGACCGCAGGCATGGGTGACGCCGGGCACCGTCGAACGGTAGGGCACATCCTTGGAGTCCGGCAGCGGCAACGCATCCATGTCAGCCCGCACCAGCACCACCGGAACCGCGGGATCGCCCTCCGCGTCGGCCCCGATGTCACACCACAGACCGGGAACGTCCGGCAGCCGCCGCGGGTCCAACCCGACCGCCTGCAGCCTGGCTTCCACCTGCCCGGTGGTGCGGCGTTCCTGTCGGCCGAGCTCCGGATGGGCGTGCAGATCCCGGCGCAGCGCGATCAGCTCGGCTTCGTGGACGGCCAGCCACCTGGTGACCGCGGCGATGCCATCCGCCTGTATCTGCTGGTCGGGCACCTCCCTGCCACTCCCCAATCCTGTTACCCCCAGAGCCACTCGTCACAGACCCAGGACCACACCGGAGGCAGGTACCGGACCGGACGGCGATACCGGACCGGACGGCGGTGAGGTCACCCGGGACGCGACCGGTCGGTCCACGATCGGACGGCCGGCCTCCATCTCCGCCAGGAGGGTATCGACGACCGGAAGGAGATCCCCGCCGGCCCGCCGGGCGACCTCGCGCTGGCGGGTGGAACTTCCTCCGATCTCGACGATCGCCAGGACGTCCGCCAGCTCCCCGGCGCAGCCGAGCCGATGCGCGACCGGAAGAAGATCTTCCACCAGGTCGATGATGTCGTCGCGGACGGATCGGACCGCGCCCTGCGCGTCGATCATGATCTGCGCGTCGAGTCCGTAACGCGCCGCGCGCCACTTGTTCTCCTGGACGAGCCAGCGCTTCGGCGCGGGCAGTCGGTAGCCGCGGTCGATCTGGGTGTTCATCCGGTCCACGAGGCACTGGGCGAGGGCGGCGACCGCCCCGACCTCCATCAGGGTCGGCAGCCCGTCGCAGATGCGCAGCTCCACGGTGCCGAAGTTCGGATGTGGACGGATGTCCCACCAGATCTCACGGATCGTCTCGATGGTCCCCGAGGCGATCAGTGTTCCCATGAAGGCCTCGAACCCGGGCCAGTCGTCGAGCGGGTAGGGCAGCCCGGCGGTCGGCAGGCTCGCGAACACCTGCGACCGGGATGAGGCGAGCCCGGTGTCGTCACCCAGCCAGTAGGGCGACGAGGCGGACAACGCCAGAAAGTGTGGGATGTAGGCCATCAGAGCGTTCACGATGGGCATGGCCTTGTCCGGCGATCGCACACCGACGTGCACGTGCACCCCGAAGATCAGCAGCCGCCGGGCCATCCACTGCATCTGCGAGACAAGCGTGGCGTATCGCTCGTCCTCGGTGATCCGCTGACTGGCGTAGTCGCTGATCGGATGGGTGCCGCTGCACATCAGGCCCACGCCGCGTCGTTCCGCCAGGTCGCGCAGCACCGAGATGGTGCCGGCAAGATCGGTGGTGGCCTCACCCACCGAACCACAGACGCCGGTGATCACCTCGATCGTGGAGTCGAAGAGCTCGTGCTTGGCCTTCGCCGCCTCCCGCTCGCCGACCTTGGCGCGTAGCTCGTCGAGGATCACCGCGGCGTCGCCGCGCAGCTGCCGGCTCTGATAATCGACCAGCTGCAGCTCCCACTCGATGCCAAGACTCGAGCTCGTGGACGATGAGAAGGGGATCCGCACGCGGGCTCCTCGGATCGGGGCCGATCTCGGCCTTGGGCAGCCGTCGCCGATCCGCCACGCACGCGGATGGCAGGTGGTGACTACCCCTTCGGCCCCCCGTTATCCGCCCGACTACACCCCAGATCCAGCCGAGGCCCCACTTCCAGCCGAAGCAGCGGATCCAGCCGAGGCGGTGGGTCGATCCGATGCCCCGGCCCCGGCCACGACCCGAACCCCGAGCTCACGCAGCTGACGGTCGGCGACCGGCGTCGGCGCGCCGGTCAGAGGGTCCAGACCCGACTGGGTCTTCGGGAAGGCGATCACCTCGCGGATGTTCTCCTCCCCCGCGAGGATCGCGACCAGCCGGTCGATGCCGACGGCGAAGCCGCCGTGCGGCGGGGCGCCGTATCCGAACGGGGTGAGGAAGAAGCCGAAGCGGGCGTTGGCCTCCTCGGGGGTGATGCCCAGCAGGCCGAAGATGCGCTGCTGCAGCTCGCTCTCGTGGATCCGGATCGAACCGGAACCGAGTTCCCACCCGTTGAGCACCAGGTCATAGGCCCGGCTACGCACCGAGAGCGGGTCGGATTCCATCTTGTCCAGGTCGTCGGGATGCGGTCGAGTGAAGGGGTGATGACCGGGTTTGGGCCGTCCGGTCGCCGCGTCGATCCCGACGAACAGCGGGAAGTCGACCACCCAGACGAACCGCAGCGGCCCCTGGCCGGCGGGGGGACGTCCGAGATCGTTGCGGAGCTGCCCGAGTACCTCGCAGGTGGTGGCCCATGCGTCGGCGACGAGGAGCAGCAGGTCGCCTTCGGCCGCCGAGGTCGCCTCGACGATGCCGGCGGCCTCGGTGTCAGAGAGGAACTTGCGCACCGGCGACTCGAGCGCGCCCTGCGCGCCGACCCGCATCCACACCAGTCCCTTGGCACCCAACGACTTGGCCCGGTCGGTGAGGTCGTCCAGGCGCCGGCGGTTGTGGCTCGCCGAGCCGCCGGGCACCCGGATGCCCTTGATCGAGGCCGCGCCGGCGAACGCCTTGAAGCCGCTGTCCGCGAAGATCGCGGTCAGTTCGACCAGTTCCAGGCCGAAACGCAGGTCCGGCTTGTCCACCCCGAACCGGTTCATCGCCTCGTGCCAGGTGATCCGCTCGATCGGCGGCACCTCACCGCCCGCGCCACCCCCGTCGCCCGTGTCGCGGCGGCCCACCACCGTGCGGGCGGCGGCGAGGACCGCGGCGCTGATCACGTCCAGCACGTCGTCCTGGTCGACGAAGCTCATCTCGATGTCGAGCTGGGTGAACTCGTACTGCCGGTCGGCGCGCAGGTCCTCGTCGCGCAGACAGCGGGCGAACTGGAAGTAGCGGTCGGTGCCGCCGACCATGAGCAGCTGCTTGAACAGCTGCGGCGACTGCGGCAGCGCGTAGAAACTGCCCGGGAACTGCCGGGACGGGACGATGAACTCCCGCGCCCCCTCCGGCGTGGACGGCATGAGCAGCGGCGTCTCGACCTCGACGAAGTTCAGCGGCGCCAGCGCAGCCCGCATCGCGCCCAGCACCGCCGAGCGGGTACGCAGGTTGCACTGCATCCGCTCGCGCCGAAGGTCGAGGTAACGGTAGGTCAACCGGGTGGACTCCTCCACCGCGTCGGCCCGGTCGTCGAGCGGGAACGGCGGCGGGGTGGCGGTCGAGAGGATCTCCACCGCGCAGTCACGCAGCTCGATCTCGCCGGTGGCCAGCCCCGGGTTCGACGTTCCCTCGGGCCTGATCACCACGGTCCCGGTGATCCGCAGCACGTACTCCGAGCGGACGTCGACCGAACCGTCGACGACGACCTGGACGAGCCCGGAGTGATCCCGCAGGTCGACGAAGGTCAGCGCCGCGCCGTGCTGGCGGCGGTGCGCCACCCAGCCGCAGACCGACACCGTCTCCCCGACATGATCGGCCCGCAGATCACCGCACAGGTGGGTGCGCATGGCGGTGCGCCGCCCGGCTGCCTGGGAATCCTGCGATCCCGCGGTCGGTAGCTCGCCGGTGGCCGGCTGGGTTGTAGTCATCGGTCCGTCGTTCCCATCGCTGTCCGGTTCGGCCCACCGGGCCGCGGACGTCCGCCGCCGACGGCTCGGACACCGGCACGGTGCGCGGCGCCGTCCTCCGTGGCGACATCGTCACGCCCGCCGTGGGTTCCCCGCTGACCCTATCGGCCGGCAGGCGACATCGGTCCGCCACGCCCACCCTTCGCCGGCTTCACCGGCGCAGCGCCCGGATGAATCGGGCGACCTCCGACCGCAGCCGAGCTGGAACCCGCAGCACCTGTGGTCCGCGTGGCGAGGTCAGCTCCACGGTGATGACATCCCCATGCCGAACCCCACGGGACGCCGTCACCTCCCGGCGGTCGAACACGACGTCGAACCAGTCGCCCTCGCGGGGAAACGGTGCGACGACCAGCAGCCGACGATCGGTCAGCACGATCCAGCGGGACGCGCCCACCCGACGTCCGACGAAGGTCTCCGCCCTGGCCACGAACCGACCCGCCCCCTCGGGGTCGGTCAACCGGCCACGCAGCACGACTTCGGTGAACTCGCCCGGTTCCAACGGAATATCCGGCAGACGACGATGGGAGGGCAGCAAAGGCACGGACATCAGTCTCCCCCACCACCCCGTACAGTCGCCGCGTGCAGGACCAGCCGCGGCTCACCGACCAGCCGGACCGGGTAGTCCAGCCGGGCCACACACCACCCCCCAACGGGCCGACCCCGCCCAGCCGGACCAGTGGGACCAGTGGGACCAGTGGGACCAGCCGGCCGGATGCGGCGGCCTCGGCGCTCCGGCTCGCCGAACTGACCGGTGTCGGACGGCACGAGGTGGCGATCACGATGGGTTCCGGCTGGCGTCCGGCCGCCGACATCCTGGCGGCCGCGGCCGATGAGGTCGTCGATCTGACGTTCGCGCAGCTCGGCGGCTTCCCCACCAGCACCGCCGTGCCCGGGCACCGCCCGTCGGCCCGGTCGATGCGCTTCGGTGGACGCCGGCTGCTCGCCGACCACCTGAACCTGACCGGACGGTCCCCGCTGACCGGACCGATCTTCACCGACCTGACCGACGCCTACGCGCCACGGCTGCGCGCTCTCGGTGCCGACGTGGTCGGCATGTCCACCGTTCACGAGACGATCGCCGCCCGAACCGAAGGCGCCGAGGTCCTCGGCCTCTCACTGGTGACGAACCTCGCCTCCGGCCTGACCGATGTCCCGCTCGACCACCGCGAGGTCCTCGCCGCCGGTGCCGCCTCGGCCCAGCGCATCGGTCACCTGCTGGCCGACCTGATCACCCGTTTCTGACGCGTCCTGTCCGCCTCGCCGTTCCAGCGCGCCGAGGGTGCTGGCGTGATGCGAGTGTGACGTCAGATGACCCAGGCCAGATGACCCAGGTCAGGCGAGCCCACCCCGCGTGCGGGGCGGCCGCGGCCCGATGAGGTGACGTATTGCCGCCCGCTGAACTACCGTCGGCGCTCGCTGGGATGGTCCAGGCCTGGCTGGCCGCGGATCCCGATCCGGACGACCGGCGGGAACTGGCACGGCTGCGTGCCGAGGTCGGCACCGACCCGACCGCGCTCGATCGGCTGCGGGAGTGCTTTCGGACCCCGCTGCGCTTCGGCACGGCCGGTCTGCGCGGTCCCCTTCGGCCAGGCCCCGCGGGGATGAACACCGCCGTGGTCCGCCGGGCCACCGCGGGACTCGCCCGCTGGCTCCTGCCACTGCCAGTCGGCCCGCCATCGCCGACGCCGCTGGTCGTGATCGGATACGACGCGCGGCATCGCAGCGAGGCGTTCGCGCTCGACGCCGCGCGGGTGGCCGCCGGCGCGGGACTGCGGGTTCTGGTGCTGCCCGAGGCGCTGCCGACCCCGGTGCTGGCGTTCGCCGTACGGCGGCTGCGCGCCCACGCCGGCATCATGATCACGGCAAGTCACAACCCGGCCGGCGACAACGGTTACAAGGTGTTCCTCGGTGGAAGCCGAACCGTGGACGATCCGGGCTGGGGTGCCCAGCTGGTCGCTCCGGTCGACCAGGAGATCGAACGTCATATCGCCGGGACCGGCCCGGCCGCCACCCTCCGCCTGCGCGACCACTGGCAACGTCTCGATCAGGGCATCGTCGCGCAGTACGTCCGCGCCGCCGCGTCCACCGTGCTCACCCTGACCGCGCACACCCCGGTTGCGCGCACCCCGACAGCGCAGGCCCGCGCGACCACCGGTCCGGCGGACCCGGCCGGTTCCCGGGCCACCGGGGTCGGGGTCGGGGTCGGCGATGGTGGTCGGCCTGTCGTCGTCCACACGCCGTTGCACGGGGTGGGTGGACGGGTGCTGGCCGAGGTCTTCATGGCCGCCGGGCTCGCCGCCCCGATCGTCGTCGACGAGCAGGCCGAGCCCGACCCGGATTTTCCTACCGTCCGCTGGCCGAACCCGGAGGAGCCCGGCGCGTTGGACCTGGCGCTGGCCCTCGCCGACCGCGTCGATGCCGACCTGGTGATCGCCACCGATCCGGACGCGGACCGGTGCGCCGTGGCGGTCGATGGCCGGCTGCTGACCGGCGACGAGATCGGGCTGCTGCTGGCCGACCTGGTCCTGGCGCACCTGCCGGGACCGGTGGCGACGACCGTGGTGAGCTCGCGCGGCCTACGCGCCCTGGCCGACGAGCGGGGCGTCCCGCACCGGGAGACCCTCACCGGGTTCAAGTGGATCATGCGGGCTGACCCGCGGCTGGTCTTCGGCTACGAGGAGGCCCTCGGCTACGCCGTCGCCCCCGAGCTCGTCCGCGACAAGGACGGCATCACCGCCGCGCTGGCCCTCGCCCTGCTCGCCACCGCGGCGAAACGGCGTGGACGGACCCTGTCCGATCTGCTCGACGACCTGGCCGCCCGTCTCGGCGTCCATGTCACCGCGCAGCGCTCGGTCCGCCTCGCCGACCCGAACCGGATCGCCGCCGTGATGCGTCGGCTGCGCGCCACTCCGCCGTCCAGCCTCGCCGGCCTACCCGTGACCACCCATCGTGACCTGCTCCGCACGGAACCAGCCCCGGGCGCGGGCCCCGGCCTCGGCCCGGCCGCCGGTATCAGGACCGGACTGCCCCCGGCGGACGTGCTGGTGCTCCACCTCGGCCCCGATCGAGTGATCTTCCGCCCGAGCGGGACCGAACCGAAGCTCAAGGCCTATCTCGAGGTCGTCGAGCCGGTACCGGGCGCCGCGCCGGCCGCCGTCGGCCCGGCCCGCACACGCGCACGGACCCGCCTGACCGCGCTGGCGGCCGCCGTCGACGCGTTGCTGACCGACCTCGACGACGCTCACTGACCGCTTTCAGCGGAGGGTTACGGCCGCGCTGTCCGGCAGGGGGTACCGGGGACCCGCGAGAAACGGCCCGGGGATCAGAGAAGATCCTCAAGTCGGGTGGCGACCTGGCGGTAGCGGCTGACCGGAACGAGGTGCACACCGGCGAAGGCGCCGCTGTCGCGCAGCCGTAGCACCTGGTCGCAGGCCGCTTCGACCCCGGCCGCCGGGTCTCGTTCGACCGCTTCGACAAGGTCGTCGGGGATGTCGATGTCGGGGATGGTCGCGGCGAGGCGACGGGCCATCCCGGCGCTCGCGAGGACCATCACGCCGGCGTAGACCGGTAGTTCGACCGGATGGGCGTCGCGCCAGCGCAGCAGGGCGTCCACCGAGTAGCTGACCTGCACGAACAGGAAGTCGGCCGCTCGTTTCCAGACGGGCAGTGGACGTAGGCCGGCCGCGGCGCCGACCCGGAACGCCGGCATGTCCGCGAAGACCGGATCCTCGCTGGCCGCGCGGGCCTCGTCCATCATCGCGCGCACGGTCAGGTCGCTGGTCCGGTTCCCGGCGGTGGGTTTGTCGCCGTGGACGAACAGGAACTCCTCGACGCCGTAGGCCGCGGCGGTGAGCAGGTCGCGGCGGAAACCGAGCAGGTTACGGTCGCGGGAGTTCACGCAGGCGATGCCGTGTCCCCCCATCGTGCGCACCTCGTGGGCGACGGCGATGCTCGACACCGTCGCGCGTCCGATGTGGTTGTCGGGGATCAGGAACGCGTCGGCAACGGGACTCAGCACACCGATCTGGTGGCGGACGTGGGTCAGGTCCGGCCGGGTCGGCGGCTCGATCTCGCAGATCAGCTCGAAGCCGCCCGCCGGACGTTCGTCACCCGCCGTGGATTTCCGCATCTGGACAGGATAGGACGCCACGATCCTCTGACCACAGCCACAGCCACAGCCACAGCCACAGCGCGCCGGTGCGCCGCGCCGCTGTGACGCGTCGACGCCCACCGGGGCAGTGGCAGGTCCGCCGTGTGTGTCGTCGCGCGCTCAGCCGGCCGTCGCTCTCGCCGGCCGTTCAGAAGACGCCGTAGATGCGGTCCCCGGCATCGCCGAGGCCGGGGACGATGTAGGCGATGTCGTTGAGGCGTTCGTCGACGGCGGCCACGACGACGGTGAGGTCGGCGGCGGCTTCGGCCGGCAGGCCGGACTCCAGCGCTGCCAGGCCCTCGGGGGCGGCGACGACGCAGACAAGTGTCACCGCCCGGGCGCCGTTCTCGTGCAGCAGGCGCAGGCAGTGCAGGGCCGAGCCACCGGTGGCGAGCATCGGGTCGAGCAGCAGCACGGGTCGGCCGGCCAGCTCGGCGGGCACGGCCTCGAGGTAGACCGTCGGCTGGTGGGTGGTCTCGTCCCGGGACAGGCCGAGGAACGCCGTGTGCGCGTCGGGCAGCAGCGCGAGGGCCGCGGGCAGCATCCCGAGGCCGGCGCGCAGCACCGGCGCGACCACCGGTTCGGCGGCCAGACGCACCCCGGCGGTGGTGGCCAGGGGGGTCGTCACCGTCACCGGCATGGTGGGCAGGGTGCGGGTCGCCTCGTAGACCAGCATGGTGGCGAGCTCGTGCAGGGCCGCTCGGAAGCGGGCGCGGCTGGTGCGCTCGTCGCGCAGGACGGCCAGCGACGAGGCGACCAGCGGATGGTCGACGACGTGCAGGTGCACGGACTGACTCCTCGGGCGAGCGAATCGGCAACGGGCTGGTCGGTCGGCAATGATGCAACGTATGACAGACGTTCCCGCCAGCCCCGATCATCCAAGCAGGGAGTCCGGGAACTCCTCGCCCGCGGTGAGCCCGCGGCGGGCCGAGGTCGCCCGGATCATCGACCACACGCTGCTGGCGCCGGCGGCCACCGGCGAGGAGGTACTGGCGCTGTGCGCCGAGGCGGCCAGGCTCGGTGTCGGCGCGGTCTGCGTCGCCCCGACCCATGTGTACCTGGCGGCGGCCAGCGCCCGTCGGGACGGGCAGCCGGAGCAGCCGGCCTTCGCCGTCGCCTCGGTGGTCGGGTTTCCGCACGGCAACCACCTGACGGTGATCAAGGCCGAGGAGGCCCGGCGGGCCGTGGCGGACGGCGCCACCGAGATCGACATGGTGATCGACATCGCGAACGCGATGGACGAGAACTGGCGCGCGATCGAGACCGAGATCAGCGAGGTGCGGCTGTCCGTGCCGCCGCACGTGGTGCTCAAGGTGATCCTGGAGACGGCGCTGCTGCCCGACGCGAACATCGTCTCCGCCTGCCGGGCCGCCGAGGCCGGTGGGGCGGAGTACGTCAGGACCTCGACGGGTTTCCATCCCGCGGGTGGGGTGAGCGTGCGGGCGGTGCGCTCGATGGCGGGCGCGGTCGGCGGCCGGCTGGGGATCAAGGCCTCGGGCGGAATCCGGACGGCCGAGCAGGCCCGCACGATGCTCGAGGCCGGAGCGACCCGGCTGGGCCTGTCCGCCTCCGCCGACGTCCTGGCTGGCTTCCCCACCTGATTCGCCCCACGCCGACTGGCCTGGCCGCCGCACCTGCCCCGAACCGGACGTGTGGACGGACCGGACGGGCGTATGGACGGACCGGACGGACCGGACGGACCGGACGGACGAATGGGCTGGACTGCCCGGACGGGCCGGGACGGGCGGTCAGTCGGTGGGGGCACGTGGCACCCAGCAGGCGGCGAGATGGTCGTCCACCAGGCCGCAGGCCTGCATGAGTGCGTACGCGGTGGTCGGGCCGATGAAGACGAACCCGGCCGCTCGCAGGGCCTTCGCCAGCGCGATCGACGCGGGCGTCTTCGCCGGGACGTCGGCGGTGGTGCGCGGGCGGGCAGCCGCGGGTGGTTGATGGGCCCACACCAGCTCGCCGAGTGGCGTGCCGAGATCGAGCACGGCCTGGGCGTTGACGATCGTCGCCTCGATCTTGCGGCGATTACGGACGATGCCGGCGTCGCCGAGGAGCCGTTCGACGTCGTCCGGCCCGTAGCCGGCGACCACCGCCGGGTCGAAGTCGGCGAACGCGGCCCGGAACGCGGGCCGTTTCCGCAGGATCGTCAGCCAGGACAGACCGGACTGGAACGCCTCCAGGGTGAGCCGCTCGTACAGCCCGACCGTGTCCCGCACCGGCTGGCCCCATTCGCCGTCGTGGTACTCGATGTACTCGGGTGTGGACAGCCCCCAGGGGCAACGGGCCTGCCCGTCCGCACCGACCACCGCACCTTCGCTCACCGGGCGATCTCCTCCTGTAGGTCGGGTGCCACATACGGCGCGAAACCGGGTTTGATGACGGTGTTGATGAGCTCGAGCCGCTCGTCGAACGGCAGGAACGCCGACTTCATCGCGTTGAGGGTGAGCCATCGGACGTCCGACCAGCCGTAGCCGTGTACCTGGGCGAGCGTCGCGAACTCACTCGAGAGCGACACCCCGCTCATCAGCCGGTTGTCGGTGTTCACCGTGACCCGAAAACGCAGTCGGCGCAGCAGCGCGATCGGGTGATGTTCGATGCTCGGCGCCGCGCCCGTGTGCACATTGGACGACGGGCACATCTCCAGCGGCACCCGCACGTCACGGACATAGTTGGCGAGATCACCGAGAACCGCCGTGCCATCACGTTCGACGGTGATGTCGTCGACGATGCGCACGCCGTGCCCAAGCCGATCGGCGTTGCACCACTGCACCGCCTCCCAGATGGACGGCAGCCCGAACGCCTCACCGGCGTGGATCGTGAAATGCCCGTTGGCCCGTGCGATGTACTGGAACGCGTCCAGATGCCGGGTGGGTGGATAACCGGCCTCGGCGCCGGCGATGTCGAACCCGGCAACGCCGGCGTCGCGCCACCGCACCGCCAGCTCCGCGATCTCCAGCGACCTCGCCTGGTGGCGCATGGCCGTGAGCAGCGCCCGAATCCGCAGCGCTGTGCCCCGCGCGCCGGCCCGGAACCCGTCGAGCACCGCCTCGACCACCGCATCCAACGACAGCCCCCGCTCGACGTGCAGCTCGGGAGCGAACCGCACCTCGGCGTACACGACCCCGTCGGCGGCGAGATCCTCGGCGCACTCCCGGGCCACGCGGCGAATCGCCGACGGCGTCTGCATCACCGCGACCGTGTGGCGAAACGGCTCGAGATACCGGACCAGCGAGCCGCTGGACGCCCCCTCACGAAACCAGCCGCCCAGCGCCGACACATCCGTCGTCGGCAGCCCCCGGTAGCCGATCTCATCCGCGAGCTCGATCACCGTGGATGGCCGCAGCCCACCATCCAGATGATCGTGCAGCAGCACCTTGGGCACCCGCCGGATCTCCTCGACCTCGAGCGCCACACCAGCCAGCCCAGCGGTTCCAGCCGACGCGGCCGCTGCCGTGGTCGTCATTGTCGCCTCCGTCTCCGGCATCTCCTCCGGCTCCGGCCCGACGGTAGGCCACCCGTCCGACAGAACCGGCCCTGCCGCGCGGACGACGCGACGGCGGTCCGGGCACCGCCGACTCAGCCGACTCAGCCGGCGCCCGCGTCCGTTGGCAGGTCCGCGGGGCCGAAGGCGTCGGGAAGCAGCTCCGCCAGCCGGCGCGCGCCCTGCGCACCGTCGATCAGGAGTTCCGGGCCGCCGTGTTCGTAAAGCACCTGTCGACACCGTCCGCACGGCGCCAGCGGCCGCCCGGAGGCGTCCACACAGACCAGTGCCGTCAGCCGGCCACCGCCCTGGGCGTGCAGTGCGGCGACCAGCCCACATTCGGCGCACAGCGTCAGACCGTAGGAGGCGTTCTCGACATTGCAGCCGGTGACGATCCACGGCTCGCCCGCCCGAGGTCCGGTCGTGGTCGCCACGACCAGCGCCGCGGCACCGACCCGCAGACCGGAGTAGGGCGCGTAGCCCCGCGCCGCGACCCGCACCGCGGCGACCCGCAGCCGCTCCCAGACCTCGCCGCTCACCGGAGAACCATGTGGGAGATCCGCCGGGAGATCTGTCGTTTCCGCCACTATGTCGTCCACACCCAGTCCCAATCCTTCCGCTCACCGGATGGTTCCCGGCGACCAGCGGCCTGCCCCAGCGCGGTGGACCGGCCACGATGTGATCCCATGGACGCGAGCCTCACTGGCGATCGGAAGGGACGAAGGGATGGCAGGCGAGTCCAGGTCTCCGGCGGTGCTGGTCGGCGGACGGTATCAGCTGACAGGCGTGCTCGGCCGGGGTGGTTTCGGGGTCGTGCACCGCGCCACGGACGAACTCCTGCGACGGCCGGTGGCCGTCAAGGAAGTGCGACTTCCCGTGACGGAGAACGGAACCGAGCGGGACCGGGCTCGGCAGCGGGTGCTGCGGGAGGCCCGCGCGGCGGGTCGGTTGCACCACCCGGGCGCGGTCTCCGTCCTCGACGTCATTGACGACGGCGATCTGCCCTGGATCGTCATGGAGTACGTCGAGGGGCAGTCGCTGGCGCGGATCATCAGCGACCTCGGCGCCCGGCCCGTCGAACAGACCTGCCAGATCGGCATCACGCTCGCCTACGCCCTGGAGGCCGCGCACCGGCTCGGCATCGTGCACCGCGACGTCAAACCGAGCAACGTGCTCATCACCGCGGACGGACGAGCCCGCCTCACCGACTTCGGGATCGCGGTCAGTCATGGTGACGCCCGTCTGACCAACACCGGCATGGTGCTCGGGTCACCGGCCTATCTACCGCCCGAGCGTGCCCGGGGTGGCACCGGCAACGCCGCCGGCGACCGGTGGGGCCTGGGCGCGGCGCTGTTCGCCACCGTCGAGGGATGCCCGCCGTATGGCGGTGGCGATCCGGTCGCGGTCGTGTCCGCGGTGATGCGCGGCGACCGGCGGCCCTTCCGCCTCGCCGGTCCGTTGGCGCCGCTCATCGACGATCTGATGAGCCCGCATGAGACGAGCCGCCCCCCGCTGTCCGCCGTCCGCCGTCGGCTACGTGACATTCTGCGGTCCTTCGGCGATACCGCGGGCGGCCGCGGTGGGAGCCGGTCGGCACGTGCGCACCGTCCCGGTCCGCCCCCTGCTCCCGCGTCCGACCCGGACCCGTCGGCCTTCGAAGCCGCGCCGGCCGCGGCGGCGGCCATCACGCCCGCGCTCACCAGACCGACATCGACACCCACGCCGACCGGCGACACGACGGCGGTGGACGGGCCGCGGCCGAGCGGACCGGAAGCGACCGTGCCGGGCACACGGACCGTTGCGGCGGCGATCGACACAACGACCACGGTCGGTTCGACGGTCGCCGATGCCGATACCGACGCCGGTGCGGACACGACGGTCGCTGTTGATACTGCTGTCGAGGCCGACGCCTCGTCCGCGGACGATCTCGACCACCCGGCGGACGATCCCGCCGAGGTCGCCCTTCCCGTCACCGTCGAAAACCCACCGGCGACGCCCGAAGCCGCTGACGATCCGGGCCCTGTCGGGCTGTCCGAGACAGACCACTCGACGACCGTCGCCACGGTCGCCACAGTCGCGACCGCTGCGACGGTGGCCACCATGGCTTTGATGGCCGGCAGCACCATCCCGCGTTCCGGTGGCGGTGACGCGCACACCGAACCGCGCGATCCGCGTCCCAGCGCGACACCGGACCCCCCGTCGGCCACCTCGACTTCGCCGACCACATCGGCCACGCCGGCCCAGTCCGGCCTACCGAGCCGAGGCGCGCTGTCACCCCGACGCGCCCCGGATGCCGCCCGCGGCCGCCCGACGCTGCCCGCGGCCGCCCGCGCCCGGATCGCCCGTCCAGTGGAACGGTTGCGCCAGGTCGACCGCACGCGCGCGCTCGGCGGGATTCCGGCCCGGGCCCGCCTGATCAACCGCGACACCGACGATCGGGCGACTCCGGACTCCCCCCGGCCGACCGAACCGGCCGACCTGGCCGAGACCGTCACCTCACCACCACCAGCACCAGCACCACCAGCACCACCCATCACGCCAGCACCGCCAGCACCGCAGCCACCGGCACCGCAGCCACCGGCACAGCCGCAACAGCCGCAGCCGCAGCCGCCGGCCATGGGCGGCGCGGGCACGGACGCCTCAGCCGCGGCCGTCGCACCGGACCCAGCCGTCCAGAGCGCGGCCACCCGGAGCCCGCGGACCGTGGGCGCGACGCGTGGGCCTGGGCGGGTTCGCCCACTCGTCCTGGTGTCAGTGCTGGCGGTGTTCGCGGCGGTCGCCGCGGTGGCCGTGCTGCTGTTGATAAGTCGGGACGACACCCACACCGGCGATACGAAGAGTGATCGTTCGATCGCACAGAACACCGACAGCGGCACCCGCGCGGCGACCGTCAACGACCCGCTGGCGACCAGTTCCGTGGTTGCCATACCCCCGCCAGGCTGGGCCTCCTATACTGATCAGGCGGCCGGATGGTCGTTGGCCTACCCGGCCGGCTGGCGGTCCCAGCCGGGTCCCGGCGGGGCCGGTAACGTCGATTTCATGGACCCGGCTACCGGCTCGTTCCTCCGGGTGGGTAGCGTCAGAGAGGCAAACACCTCCGCGATCGGCGACTGGCGGCGCATCGAAGCCAGTTTCGTTCGGAGCGTGCAGGACTACCGACGCATACGGCTGACTCCCAGCGACGGTGGGGATGGCACGAACCAGGCCGACTGGGAGTTCGCGTACCGCAGGTCGGACGGGGTCATGGTGCATGTGCTCAATCGGGGCGCGATTCGCAACCGCCACGGATATGCCCTCTACTGGCATACCCCCGAAGACCTCTGGTTGCAGGATCAATCACTGATGGCAAGCCTCTTCGAGACCTTCCGGCCGGGGCCGTGATGTACACATTCGCCGGATTCACGCCTGTCAAGGCGATCGGAAACACGCAGGCCATGCTGTCTGCGGAACCCTCCGTCTGTCAGACTTGACACGATGGCCAAATCGGCAAGCGTGCCCCGGGACACCGACCGGCATGGCACGCCTCGTTACGTAGCTCAGCGCTACCGACTCGACACCCCCATCGGGCGTGGTGGAGCCGGCGTCGTCTGGCGCGGTGAGGATGAGCTCCTCCAGCGGCCGGTGGCCATCAAGGAGATCCTGGTCCCGATGGCCGGCGCGCAGAACGAGCGCGACGCGATCCGGGCCCGGGTGCTGCGGGAGGCCCGTGCGCTCGCCCGACTGCACAGCCCGGCCATCGTGTCCGTGTACGACGTGGTCGAGGAGCACGAGCGGCACTGGATCGTCATGGAGCTCGTCGACGCGGACTCGCTCGGCGACGTGATCCGTAACCACGGTCCGCTCCCGTTCGACCAGGTGGCCGCGATCGGCCTCGCGCTGACCGACGCGCTCGCCGCCGCGCACTCCGCCGGCGTGCTGCACCGTGACGTCAAGCCGGGCAACGTCCTGCTCGGGCGGGACGGCCGGGTCCGACTCACCGACTTCGGCATCGCCGCCACCGAGGGTGACGTCACCCTGACCGGTACCGGCGCGCTCGTTGGTTCCCCCGCCTACATCGCCCCCGAACGCGTGCGCGGCTCGTCCGGAAGCCCGGCCAGTGACCTGTGGGGTCTCGGCGCCACGCTGTACTCCGCGGTCGAGGGTCAGCCTCCGTTCGAAGGCCCGGAGACGTACGCGGTGCTCACCGCCGTCGTCGAGGGCCGCCGCCGCGCCTTCCGGCTGGCCGGCCCGCTGCGCAACCTGCTCAGCGACCTGATGGACCGCCCCGCAGAGGAGCGTCCGGACGTCACCGAGATCCGCCGCCGGCTCATCCCGGTGGCACGTAACGCCACCCCCGTCCCGGCAGCCGTGATGCACGCCCGCTCCAAGGGCGACGAGAACGACGAGCAGCCCGGGCGGGGCAGCGCCGACGTCGGCCTGGAGAACCTGGACGACTCCCACCCGTCGGCCCCCTCTGGGCGGGACGGACGCGGCGGCCGGGGCCAGTCCAAGCGTGGCACGGCCGCGGGCGTCGCCGCGGGCGGTGCCGCGGGCGTCCTCGGCGCGGGCGCGGGTTCGGACGGCCGCACCAGCGGCACCGGGCCACGTGCGGGCGGTGCCCCGTCGACCCCACCCACGGCCCCCGCCACCTCGACGCCGCCCTGGGGGTCCACGCCCTACGGGCCGTCCCCGACCGGCCCGAGCGCGGACTGGTCGACCGCCGACGCTGACGCTGGCCCGGCCGACACCGAGATCACCGCCGATCCGATCCCGAACGGCCTGGACGAGACCGCGATCTCCCCGGCGACCGGCGGTCTGCGCCGCGCCCCGGCGACCCCCCCGGCCTCGGCACGCAACCGCGGCCCGGTGGGGCACGACGAGCCGACCAGGATCGGACGCGCCGGTCAGGCCACAGGTCCGGTGCGCGGCGGCTCCGACGACGAGACCCGCATCGGCACCACCCCCCTGATCGCCGCGACCGATCTCGGCATGTTCGAGGACGACGAAGCCGCCGGCCTGGTGCACCTCGACGACTCGGGTCGACGTGCCATGGTGGGTGGCGGCGGCGCGGCGGCCGGAGCCCACGGCGGCCGGAGCCGGGCGGACGAGCAGAACCACCGGCGCCGCATCGTGGCCATCGCCGCCGGCGCGGTCGCGGCGCTCGCCGTCGTGGCTGTCGCGCTTGCCCTCACGCTGACCGGCGGGGATTCACCGAACGGCAACGACGTCTCGGCCCAGCAGACGACCGGTACACCGGCCACGCTGATTCCCGACCAGGTGACCGGTCCGTCGCAGCCGGCCAACGACTCGCCGGCCGTGGTGGTGCCACCGACCTCGCGTTACAGCTACCGGCCGCGGCCGACAAGCCCTGCGCCGCGCGCGACGACCAGCCCGACCACGCCGCCGACCTCGGCCCCGGCGACCCAGCAGCCCACGCCCAGCCCGACCGTGCCGGCGACGACGACCCCGAGCAACAACGCGCCGACCACGACCCCGCCGGCCACGACCCGCCCGCCCACCTCCCCCACCGCCCCGGCGCCCACCACCCCACTGACCACCCCGCCACCGCCAGCCGACTGACACCCGACGGGGCATCGACCTTCTCGCTTACGGCCTGGGTGCTGGGGGTGGTTGTGGCGGTCGTGACAGCAGAGGGTCGCGAGCGGTCGGTGGTGGATCGGTTCGTGGTGCGCGACGCGGTTGCGGAGCCGGACGAGGCTGTCGACAGGCCGGCTCTTCGCTGGCGCTGATGCCGCTGTTCCACTCGTACAGGGCCACGGCCTGCTCAAGGTCATGATTGCAGGCCCGTTCGTACGGATCGAGGCGCTCGGCGCTCAACCCGCGCCGGAGCTGGAGCGCGAAGGCATGCGGCGGGGTCACGGCGTTCGACATCGGGCTACCGGTCTTCTGGACCGTGCGGTGGACACCCCGGATGGCCTCTACCGCTGTACGGCCTTACGCCTGAAGCGGCAAGCCCCTGGGGTTTTTCTGCCCGTCCACTTTATGGTGATCAACGTGTCCGAACTCGCGACCCCACGGAGAGACCACAACTCGTGGCCGGTGCGAGGCTGATCGGTGCGAGGCTGATGAGGTGAGCCTGTCAAGGCGCGCCTCTGGTTCCTGATCGCGGTGGGTGTGGACGTGGGGGATCTGGCCGAACTTGTGGACCATGCGCTTATGACCTAGGTACTACTCCCGCCGGGTGTGTCCAGCTCCACGCTGCGTGACGGGTCTCGGTGGGCGCATCCGCTCAGCTGGGTGCGAAGCTGGAGAGGTGACCCTTTCGAAGCGTGCGTCCTGGTTCCTGATCGCAGTCGGCGTGTGGACGTGGGCCATCTGGCCGAATTTCCTTCGCAACGTCTGGAAGGATGATCGTTCCTGGGACCACGGCCCGACCGGCTTCTTCACGGTCCATCTGGTCCTGACCGTGGTTTCCCTGGTCATCGGCTCCGCTGTCGGCTGGCTCGGCATCCGCGGTGTGCGCTCGCTCAGATCGAGGGAGCGGCTTGACTACGCAAACACGAAGCTCGTGAGCTGAAAGAGCGCCGTGGCGGTCGAACTGCTGTCACGCAGACTCTGGGTCGTGGCACCGATCAAGCCAGAGGTGAAACCGAAGAAGATGAGTACGGCGCTGGCCTTTATTCCTTCGCGCAACCCTTCGCGCATCCAGTCTGAATCTTCTTTTTTCGGCAAAACTTCTTCGCTTGACCCTCGAAACCCGATCGCCTCGCGAAGCGGCAGGCTGCGGAGATCTCGAAAACGGCGCCGAAGATCCCCAGGAATATTACGCAGGCCAGGCGCAACGTCACCAGGCCTCTTCGCTAGACCCTTATAGAAGAGCAGAGTCTCCCTGTTTGAAAACAGCATGACGAATCCCACACCTCGGATATCATCTCGCTCCACTCTCCTTCGCCCTCTGTTTTGCCGGTCTACGGCTGGCTGTAGCGCCATCCAGCGTGGCAATTCGGGATCCACGACATGTCCGTCACTGTGTCTTCTTGCTCGATTATGACTGCGACAGTAGTACCACTCGCCGGCGACCGGAGTCCTGCAAGGCTTATCGACCCGCGCCTGTTGCGTATGGAAATATTTACACTCCGCCAGTACGAAATCGCCGGTTAATGACCTCCCGATCCGTGGTCACCCCGCCCGGCTGTCACCGCGCCCAGCGACCACGGATCACACGAACGGGCTGATCGCGGATGGTTTGGGATCGAACCCTGACCGCGCCGGCTCCCCTGATCCACGAAAGCCGCCTAAAAGGTGCTGCCCCGAGCGGGAGCCGCGGCCGCGATCTGGACGCGCAGTCGACTGGCCGCCCGCGGGCCGCGCAGCACGTAGCAGGTGGCGCCACTCGCGTGGATGGCGATCGCGTCCTTGACGTCCTCCCCTGCCTGAAGGCGGGAGATTCCAGCTCCTACACACCCGTCAGGAGAGGAGGTGCGCGGTGTTGGGGTTCGCGGTTCGCGGGCTCCGGCGACCCGGTGCCTCCCCGCGCGGTCACGGCCCG
>NZ_JALKFW010000167.1:0-5425 GCF_023243055.1 Frankia sp. AgPm24
CCGCTACCCCCTCCCGGCGGCGTCGGCGGGCCTCCCATCCCCACCGGCCCACGTCCGGCCTTCTCTCCTGCGCCGACCCGCGTCCGGCCTTTCCCCTGCGCCGGGCCTCGTCCGACAGTTCTCTTCATCCGCCAGCCCACGTCTGACGGGGCGGACGGACAGGCCGGGACGGGAAGGCCGGGGACGGGAAGGCCGGGGACGGGAAGGCCGGGGACGGGGAAGGCGGTCAGGCGGGCAGGCGGTGGCCTGAGGATGCCTTCCAGAGGGTCTCACTGACCTTCTTGTCCCAGTCCGTCTCAGCGACGCGTTCGACGGGGACGCGGCCGGCACAGGGCGACTGGGGCTCCTGGGTGAACTGGCCCACGACGCCCACGACGGCGAAGGCGGGGGTGCCGGCCGAGCAGACGGCGGTGAGGGCCAGCCGGGCGCCTTCACCGACGCCCCAGATGTAGATCCGATTCGGATCGATCTTGCTCTTCTTCGTCGACACGTAGTCGATGACGTCCCGGATGTAGCGGGCGTCGGGGCCGTCGGGGCCGTCGATACGCCAGGTACCGCCGACGGCTTCGGGGTAGGCGACGGCGAAGGTCTTCTCGTTGGCCACGGAGCCGGCCTTGCTGTCATGGTCGAAGGTCCTGGCCGAGGTGTTGTCGTCGTGAAGGATCAGCACGAGCGGAATCGGCTTCCTGGGGCTGCCGGGAGCGTGCACATACAGCTCCCGGCCGGACGAACCGTAGCCCTTCGGTATCGCGTCCCGCTTGGTCTTCGGACCGCTGTCATGCTGGATGAAGACCCAGAGCACGACGACGACCGCCGCGACGATGTACCCGGTTCGTTTGTTCTTGCCCCACCAGCCGGCAAGGGGATTGGCTGCCACGGTCCCACGGAACCACACCGCCCCAGTCGAAACCCCGCAAACGTGTGATCGGACAACCGTGGCCCGACCACCACGAAGGTGCCGTTGGGCGGTCAGCCGGCGGTGAGCGCGCGGTGCCGGGCCTCCCGCAGTGCAACGGTTTCCGGCGGTCCGGACAGCGGCGGCAGCGTGCCATGCACCCAGGTGAGCAGCAGGTCCGCCAGCGCCGGGTTCTGCGCCAGCACCGGCCCGTGCAGGTAGGTGCCCAGCACCCGTCCGTCCACGATCCCGTCGGTCCCCGCCGAGGACGAGCCGTCATCCGGCCCAGCCGTCCCACCGGCACGCCCGCCCGCGCCACCACCGGCAGCTCCGGCGGCACCAGCACCGCCGGAGCCGTCGCCGATGCCGCGGCGGACCGTCCCGAGGGGGAATCCCTGGCAGCCGGGCAGGCGCCTGGTCCGTCCGGCGTGGTTCTCGTAGCCGAAGAGGGTGGGCAGGCCGAGGCGGGGGTCGGGTTCGACGACGATGTCGCCGACGGCGCGCCCCGGCGGGGGGGCGTCCGGACCGGCGAAGGAACGGCGGGTCTCGATCCCGACCAGACCCAGCCCCTCGTGGATCTCCCCGCCGGACGGGAAGCTCTGACCGATCACCTGGTAGCCGGCGCAGACCGCGAGCACCGCCGCACCGGCGTGCACCGCCCGGGGGATCGCCCGGTTCTGCCGAATACCGTCGGCCGCGAGCACCTGCGGGGCGTCCTCACCGCCGCCGAGCAGGTAGATGTCGCACCCTTCGGGCACCGGCGAACCGGCGGGGACGTCGACCCGCTCGACCGGCAGGCCACGCCAGCGCAGCCGCCGTTCCAGCACGATCGCGTTACCACCGTCGCCGTAGGTGCCGAGCAGCTCCGGGTAGATCAGCGCGATCCGGGTCGTCGAGACGCCGCGGCGGCTCATCGGGTGCACCGCACGAGCAGGTCGCGGAAGGCGGTGTAGTTGGCGACCACGTCGACGACCTTCTCGTTGGCCGCCTGGGCTGCGTCCTCGGCGCTGCGGTGCACGCTGTGCGGCACCTCCGCGTAGGCCAGGCGCACGCTCATGTCCTCCTTGCGCTCCCCGGTGACGAGCACCTGCCGGCCGGCGAGCCGTTCGAGCGGGACGTCCCAGATCCACGAGGGGTCACGGCCGTCGGCGGTCTGCGAGTTGAAGTCGATGACGACGGGACGCGGCGGGGCGTCGGCGAGCAGTTCCATCATCTCCACCCAGCCGGCGGGGTTCTTCGCGAGCAGCAGCCGCCCGCGCCGGCCCTGTTCGCCGAGGAAGACCTCCTGATAGCGGCCCTGGACGTCACCCAGGCCGGTCATCGCGGCCAGCGCCGCCTCGACCTCCACGCCGAACTCGCGGGCGGCGGCGGCGGCCATCGCCGCGTTGCCGAGGTTCACCCGTCCGGGCAGGTCGAGGCGGGCGGGGACGGTGCGGCCGTACCAGCGCAGCTCCCGCGGCCCGATCACCGAGACGATCGGCTCCGGCCGGGCCAGCCCGCATTCGGACCACCAGCCGTTGGCGTTGCGGTGCAGCAGCCGGGCGCACTGCGGGCAGACCATCGCGTCCGCCGTCCAGTTCTGCCCCGCCGACACCCACACCTGCCGTGACCAGCCGGCCGCCGCCCATGCGACGAGAGGATCGTCCACATTGGCGACGACGGTCGTGTCGGGCAGTTCGGCGCCGAGCTCACGCCACATCGCGGCGATCCGCCGGGTCTCGTTGGACCGGTCCAGCTGGTCGCGGCTGATGTTGAGCAGCAGCACGACCCGCGGCCCGATCTCCCGGGTGACCTTCGGCAGCCAGATCTCGTCGACCTCGAGGGCCGCCGCCGCGTCGAACGGCGGCTTCGACAGGGCGGCGAGCACCCCCGGGGCCATGTTCGCCCCGCCGCTGTTCGACTTGACCGGCCCCAGGGTGCCCAGCGCCCGCGCGAGCAGCCGGGTCGTCGTCGTCTTGCCGTTCGTGCCCGACACGCAGGCGGTGGGACGCTGGGAGCCGACCTCGGCGAGGGCCCCCGGGGACACCCGAAGGGCCAGTTTCCCGCCGATCATCTCCCCGGAACCACGGCCAAGCCGACGGGACGCCTCGGCGGCGAGCCGCTCCAGGGCAAGGGCGGCCTGCGTCCGGGCGGTGAACCTACGCGGAAATGATGTCGTCATCGCGCTTTCTACAGTGCCACGGCGGCGGCCGGCACCGGACGCCGCCCCCGGATCCGTTCCGGTATCTCCCCAGCATCCACTGTGCGCTGTGCGCACACTGCGAGCGGCTACCGTAAGCCGCCGTTCGACACCCCACCCCACACGGACGGACTTGTTCGGTCCGTTACGCGCGGACTACCCGGATGCGCCCATGGGACCTTGGTGTAGCTCTCACCCGACCGGCACGGTAGAACTCACCCATTGGGGTGAACCGGGCCACCGGGATCCGGCTTCTGGAGTGAGAATCACAGGTAGTGCATGGTGGGACAAGTCGGTCAACTACCGGCGGCCATGCTGACCTGCGGTTTGACGATCTGGAGCTCGCTGTCGCGGGTGCCCGGGAACTTCGAGGTTCGCCGATCGGCGCTTCGGGGCACCGGCCCAGTGACCGGTCCACCAGACCAGCGGGCCAGCCGGTCACCGGACCAGCCGGCCGTAGGACCTGCGGGTCTTTCCGTCGGGTGGGAGTTCGGGCCGGTCGAGCACCGACCGGTCGCAGAAGGGACGTGAGGGCACACCGTGACCACGAAGGCAATCGCGATCGCTCGGGAGCACGGCCACTGGTCCGTGCACGACCTCGACCCCGCGGACCTCGACGACCTCGACGCCCTCACCGACGCCATGCGCGACCTCGGTGACGCCTCCGTCGTCGCCTTCCTCGAGGAGGACGACGAGTACCTCGCGATCGTCCGCCTGGGCGACAAGCAGCTGGACCCGTCGGTCTTCCTCTCCGACCGCCGCGCCCTGGTCAGCTCCGATCTCGCCGACCGTCTCTTCTCCGACGCGCTGCCCTCCATGGCCGGCCTGTCCACCGAGGACGACGAGGACGACGACGACTCCGCCGCCCTGCTCCAGGCCTCCCCCGTCGGCGACCTGGACCTCCTCGCCGACCTGGGCACCTCCGAGGAGGACCTGCTCGAACTCATCGGCGAGGAAGGCATGCTCCCCGCCGACCTGATCAGCGCCCTGAGCGAACGCGCCGGCGCCGGGGAGATCTTCGACGACGCCCGTGGCTGACTCGTTCGGTCACGAGGCGGCGATGGGCCTGGCGCTGGACCAGGCGCGTCTCGCTCTGGCCTCCGGCGACGTCCCGGTCGGCGCGGTCGTCCTCGCCGCCGATGGCACGGTGATCGGCACCGGCTACAACACCCGCGAGCGCGACGGCGACCCCACCGCCCACGCCGAGGTCATCGCCCTACGCGCCGCCGCCCAGGCCCTGGGCTCCTGGCGCCTGACCGGCACCACCCTCGTCGTCACCCTCGAGCCCTGCACCATGTGCGCCGGCGCCCTGGTCCTCGCCCGCATCGCCCGCCTCGTCTACGGCGCCGTGGACGACAAGGCCGGCGCCGTCGGCTCCCTCTGGGACGTCGTCCGCGACCGCCGCCTCAACCACCGCCCCGAAGTCATCCCCGCCATCCGCGCCCCCGAATGCACCGCCCTCCTCACCACCTTCTTCACCACCCGCCGCACCACCGGCACCCGCCCCACCCGCACCCCCACCCCCAGGTGATCTCGCGGATCAGACCGACTTTCATGATCGGTTCCCGATCGCCGGCCGCTGAGCCCGATTTCCATCGGACCGAGGCACCACGTCCGCGGAGCAACGCGCCAAATGGCAGCCATACGTCCGCAACCCGAACCCACCGCATCAAGAACATCACAATCCGTACATAACGCACACGACCAGAGATCTCGCAACCCACCAGCCGCTACCCCCCGCAGCCACAATCCAAGCAAGATCCGCCTACGCGGGTCGCCGTGGGGGGCAAAACGGACATGAACACCCCCACGACGACCCCCTTAGCCCACGACCCCCACGCACCACCCCGTTTTTCGTTACATACCGTTGCCATCACCGCCAAGCGGGTACCCGGCAGCCTCCGAACCGGGGCCGAGCCACGAGCACGGCGGCGGATGCGGGCCCGGATACGGAGGAGGCCTGACGGCGTCCCGCCCGGGCCCGGCGAACCACATGCCCGGCGCGTCCGGTAGGCTCACCTACGGTGGAGTCGCCTAGTGGCCGAGGGCGCACGCCTCGAAAGCGTGTGAGGGGGCAACCCCTCCGTGGGTTCAAATCCCACCTCCACCGCACTGTCGTCTCGCAAGACATAGGCACAGGCCCGAACCCCCGGGGGTTCGGGCCTGATCCATTTCTAGCGACGGACGTGGCACCCCAACCAAAATCATTTGTCGAGCTCGGCGCGCGCCGCTTCAAGATTCCTACGGATCTTTCGCACGGTGGGATGGTCCGGACCGTACACCGCCTCGCCGATCGCCAACGCCCGCTCGAACAGCCGCAACGCCTCCCCCACCCGACCAAGATCACGCAA
>NZ_JALKFW010000167.1:5525-5620 GCF_023243055.1 Frankia sp. AgPm24
CCGTACACCGCCTCGCCGATCGCCAACGCCCGCTCGAACAGCCGCAACGCCTCCCCCACCCGACCAAGATCACGCAATGCCAACGCCTGATTGTT
>NZ_JALKFW010000167.1:5720-79797 GCF_023243055.1 Frankia sp. AgPm24
ATGGCGACCTCTGGATGGTCCGGGCCGTACACCGCCTCGCCAATCGCCAACGCCCGCTCGAACAGCCGCAACGCCTCCCCCACCCGACCAAGATCACGCAATGCCAACGCCTGATTGTTCAGCCGGATGGCGACCTCTGGATGGTCCGGGCCGTACACCGCCTCGCCAATCGCCAACGCCCGCTCGAACAGCCGCAACGCCTCGCTGACTCGGCCGCGTTCCTGGAGGTAGGTCGCCGTTCGGTCGCACAGCCACGTCAGATCTGCGATGTCGGCGGGTACGTCATCCGCTGGCACCGGCGACATGGCACGAGGGTCCGGCGTCCGATCGACGACGGCGAGAACGTGAAGCAGCAGGTCTCGCCATCGCGGCCAGTTCTGCGGCGACTGGTAGATATCACCTGGCAGATCGGCCTGTAGCAGTCTCAGCAGGGTGGCGAGTGCCGCCTGTTCGCGGATGGCCGGGGTTCGGCGACGGGTTACTGCCTGGATCAGGCGATGTACTGATATCGCGTTCTTCTCGCGGGTGGCGAGTCCGTGGCTGACGAGGGCTCCGACCGCACGCGGCCAGGCAAGGGAGTCGGATGCCGCTGCGGCGAGGGTACTGTCGCCGAGGAGTTCCGCCTGGTTGGTGAACAGGTCGAGCGGTACCGGTTCGGGGCTGCAGAACGCCAACAGTTCCAGGAGTTCCACTGCCGCCGGCTCGATGGTGGCGAGCCGGGCTACCGACAGGTCCCATAGCGTCGCCACTGTCACCCCGGCCCGGTCCATCACTTCGCCCAAGTGCTCGACGACCTCCTCCAGACGTCCGGCGAGCAACTGGATGAACTCCGCCGCGGGGATGTTGGTCTGTTCGCAGTAGGCGGCGGCCTGTTCGACCGCGAGTGCCAGGTCTCCCAACAGCTCGGCGATCTGGTCCGCGGTGGGGTCGTCCAGGCCGTCGACTCGTCCGGACAGCAGCGTCACCGATTCCGAACGAGCCAGGGTGGGCACCTCGACCGTCGCGCCCAGACTGCGAAAGCGGGTGCGCCGGGACGTCACGAGGACGCGGCCTCGCTCGTCCGCCGGGCGGTACGGGGTGACGGTGGCGGGGTCCTCCGCGTTGTCGAACACGAGGAGCCAGCGGTACCCGCGGCGGCGTAGTTCGGCGAGTACCACGGCGGGTTCCACGCCGACCGGTAGGTGCAGCTCCTCGCCGAGTTCGGTGATCTGCGCGGTAACCGCTTCGGGCCGCTCCGCGTCCACCCACCACACGACGTCGAAGTCGCTGCTGTGTCGGTGCACGTACTCGATGGCCAGGGATGTCTTCCCCACCCCGCCCATCCCCGCCAACGCCACCACCGCGACCATCGCGGTCTGCCTACCAGCAGCGCCGCCAGCACCAGCACCAGCACCAGCACCAGCGATGCTGGCGGTGCGGGGAAGCAGGTAGTCGGCCAGATCGGCGAGCTGGTCGGGGCGGCCGACGAAACGGGTCAGGCGGGCGGGGACGTTCCACACCGCCGGGAGGTCACCGGGGAACACCGCGCGTTCCTGGATCGCGCGCTGGTTCGGTGGGAAGGCCGGTGCGGTCGTCGGCTTCGCGCGGGTCCCGAAGGCCGCGGCCCGGGCGGCTCCCAGGGCCGTCTCGCGGGCGGTCTGTTCGGTGCGGCCGAACAGGTCCGCCGACACCACCTGGCCCAACAAACCCGGACGGGGGCAGTCCGTCACCCGGAACACCAGCAGCCGTCGGTCCGCACCCAGCGGATCCGACACCCACGCGGCCTGCCATTCGGCTTTCCCGTAGACCGAACGGGCGTAGTACTCGGACAGCACCGCGATGGTCCGCCGGGCGCGGGAAACACCCTCGTCCATCTTCGCGACCCAGTTCGTTCCTACCTGGAAGTCCCAGGCCTGCACCAGAACGCGGAATCCGGCCTCTTCCAGCACCCAGGCCACCCAGACCGCCCACGGCTGGTCCATCGCCGTGTAGGAGACGAAGAAGTCCCACTCGTAGCCGTCATCCACGGCGCCCCCGACCGTCACGCAGACAGTCTCCACCATCACCGGACGACGCAGCCCACCGGCGGACGAATCCACCGGGAAGGGCCCGGCCGCCCACCCGCGCCGGGCGAACGGCGGCGCCGGTGGCATACCAAAAGGCGACGTCAACTTGCCGGGTGATGCGGAGCGTGAGCATAGTTTTCGCGGAAGGTAATGGAAGTTACTGACCACGGCGGTCGGCTCAATGGCGCGCCGACCGCCTTCCAGCATCACCAGAACGCCAGCATCACCAGCACGTCGAACGGATCGCGAGACTATCCATCAGTTGCACGGCCGGTGAGTCGGAGGCAATGGCATGGCGAGGATTGTGGTTTTTGGCGCCGCGGGGCAGATCGGGCGTCGCATCACCGACGAGGCGATCAGGCGTGGGCATGAGGTCACCGCGGTCGAGGTGGACGCCTCCCGGGTGAAGAAGCTCGCCCGTAAGGCGAACGCCGTCGAGGGAGACGTGACGTCCCGGGACACCGTGCAGCGGCTGGCCCAGGAGGCGGACGCCGTCGTCGTCGCCGTCGGTGGGGTGGACCGGCCGGTGCACGCGAACGCGGCCCGCACCCTCGTCGATGTGCTGCCACGCCTGGGTGAGCAGGCGCCGCTGGTCGTCCACGTGTCGAGCGCGGGCACGCTGGAGGACGAGAACGGGCAGCGCCTCGTCGACAGCTCCGACTTCCCCGCCGCCGAGCGCAAGGACGCGCTCGACCAGGTCGACGCCCTCGACACCTACCGCGGCGCCCGGGGTGTCCGGTGGGCCGCGATCGCCCCGCCGCCGCAGAACTTCGGCAGCGGCCAGCGCCGAGGCGCCTACCGCACCGGTGTCGACCATCCGGTCATTGACGCCCAGGGTCAGATCGGCATCTCCACCGAGGACTTCGCCGTAGCGGTGATCGACGAGATCGAGCACCCGCGCAACCGCAACCGCCGCTTCACCGTGGGCAACTAACCACCCCACCCATCGCCGCTGGTGGTCACCCCTGCCCACCAGCGGCCAGCTCGGGCGGCGCCGGGACGAACCCCATCCCCGCGCCGCCCGCAGCGCGTGACGGGTCAGAGCATCGTGGACAGGATGGCGCCGATGTCGTCGGGGGTGGTGCGGGGGTTGACGATGGCGAAGCGGGCGACGGCTTCGCCGGCCACGCGGGTGGGCGGGACGAAGGCGAAGCCGGCGCGGAGCAGGCCGCTGCTCCACTGCTGGTAGTCGGTGTCCGTCCAACCCCGGCGGCGGAAGACCACGACGGACAGTTCCGGTTCCCGGACGAGTTCGAGTTCGGGGTGCGCGGTGATCTGCGCCGCGGCCGCCCGCGTGGTGGCCAGGGTCACTTCGATCGCGTCGGCGTACGCCCGGGTGCCGTGGGTGGCCAGGGAGAACCAGAACGGCAGGCCGCGGGCCCGTCGCGACAGGCCTATCGCGTAGTCGGACGGGTTCCAGTTGGTATGGGAGTCGAGTACCTCGAGGTAGCCGGCGCGTTGCGGGCCATGCGCGGCGAGCCCCTGGGCCGGGTCGCGGTAGAGCAGGGCGCAGGCGTCGAACGGGGCGAACAGCCACTTGTGCGGGTCGACGATGAACGAGTCGACGTCGGCGATGCCATCGAAGCGCACCCGAGCGGACGGTGCTGCCAGCGCCGCCAGTCCGTACGCGCCGTCGGCGTGCACCCAGAGCCGATGCTCCCGGGCGACGTCGACGATGCCCCGGATGTCATCGACAACCCCGAACTGCGTCGTCCCCGCCGTCGCGACGACCGCGAACACCCCCAGCGCCGCCGCATCACGACCAGCCTCGCCATAGCCATAGCCATAGCCGTCCGGCCGCATCCCCCGCGCGGCGGAGGCGTCCTCGCGGACTGAGGCGTCCTCGCGGGCGAAGCCGGCCAGGGCCGCGGCGAGCAGGGGGCCGGTGAGGCGACCGTCCGCGCCGGTGGGGATGGGGACGATCTCGGCGTCGAGCACGGCGGCGGCCTGGTAGAGCGACGAGTGTGCCTCGTCGCCGCAGATGAACCGCCATCGCGACGGTAGCGGCCTGCCCTCGGCGAGCAGCCGCGCGCGGGCCGCCCCACGCGCCGCGACCAGCGCCGACAGGTTCCCCACCGTGCCACCGGGCACGAACACGCCGCCGGCCGCCGCGGGCAGGCCGGCGAGATCCGCGAGCCAGCGCAGCGCCTCGTTCTCGGCGTGCACCGCGCCGGCGCCTTCCATCCAGCTTCCGCCGTAGATGGACGAGGCGCCGACGAGCAGGTCGAACATGACCGACGATCTGGTCGGGGCGGCCGGGATGAAGGCGAGGTTGCGCGGATGGTCCGCCGAGATGCAGGCCCGGGCCAGCACCTCGTCGAACAGTTCCAGCGCACGCCGGCCACCGAGACCGCCCGGGGTGATCGTCTGCCCGACCCGCGCGGCGAGTTCCACGGGGGTGGCGGGTCCGTCCAGGGGCACCTGGTCGAATCCGAGCCGCAGCCGGGTCGCGTCGAAGACCGCCCGCATCAGATCGGCCGTGTCGGCATCAAATCTGTGCACGGACGGACCGCCCTGCCCTCACCACGTCGACGGACGTCCCGCACTACGCGGGACGAGACCCGCGCCGGGCGCGGAAACCGAAAGAATCCCGCGGGTAGCGGGACGGGACTACGCGTCCTGCTTGCCGCGCTGACGCCGGAAGAGGAACCCGCCACCCACGAGCGTAACCAGCAGAACAATCGCACCGACACGCTTCACAACGAACCTCCACGATGAGGACTCAGGGTCAGCCACAACGGCGTTACCGCAGGACGGCAATACCGCCACGACAACGGTGATGACGGCTGCATCCCGCCGAAGCGGACAACTGCCACCAAGGACGGCGCCCCGCCGTGCTGACTTCGCATCACGGGCGGCGGTGTCGCGTCCGGTCGTCGCTGGAATCCGAGCATGCCACGAACCCCGCCCGGCTGCGCGACTGGACCGCCGAATGACGGTCGCGTCGGCGACACCCGAGCCGGACACGTCCCCCGCACGCGGGCAATTCGCAGGTGAGCGTGTCGTCCGACCGACGTTCACGGTCGCATCGCGATCGCGCGATGGGTCGGCGACGTCTGTCCGGTGTGCTTCCCACCGGGGGTCCCCACCACCCACCCCCAGGGCAACAGCGCCCCGCCCCGCTCGCTCGCGCCCTGCTCTCCTCCCTGCCGCCTCCTCCCGCCCCCGCCTGCTGCGAAGCACAGGGCGCGCCCGCCGGTCCAGACGAGGCCAGGTCGCGATGCCGAGGGCTGTACGGCCACATGCCGAGGACTGTTGGGAAAACGGGGTCATCAGTCGCCGAAGAAGCCTCGGCATCAGGGGATTGCTGGCGGACGTCGGCAGGTAGCTGGAAATCGACCGGGACATCCGTCCAATGTTCACTTTCCTGTCACCAGAGAGGCCACAGGAAACCGTTGGACGTTCATCCACCAGTAACTCTCAGGGGTATCTGCGGTGAACGCGACCGAGGTGAGACGGCACGGACCCGCGCGGGAGCGGAAGACCCGTACAGGGTCGTACGGAAAAAGACGTCCCGTACACATATTCTCGAGAGGCGGGGCAGGGTCCCGACAGCAGGCACCGAGCCGAGCAGCCGGCACCCAGGCACCACGCGCGACTGATCATCTGTGCACAGCGATTCTTGGGGATGTGGAGTGGCGCGAATCTTCGTCAGCCACGCTGGCTCCGATGGGGAGCTGGCCGACGAGGTCCACCAGAGGTTGTCCGAACGTCAGCATCAGGTTTTTCTCGCCCGCAACATCCGGGAGGGTATCCCGCCGGGTGATCTCTGGAAGGAACGGCTGCATCAGGAGCTACGGGCGGCCGATGCGGTTGTCTGTGTGCTCACCGATGCCTATAACGCATCGCCCTGGTGCGCGTACGAAATCGGAATAGCACACGAGGTGGGCAGCCTGCTGGTGCCGCTGCGGGCACAGCCGGAGGCGTCCTCGCCGTTGTTGGACGACCGGCAGTACGCGGTGGCCGTCGACAACCCGCAGTGGGCCGCCGATCTGGATGTGGCGCTGCGGCGGATCGACGCGGCGGGCGGGCGGGGGGTGTGGGAGCGATCGCCGTTTCCGGGGTTGCGACCGTTCACCCGGGACATGGCGCGGGTCTTCTACGGCCGCGACGACGAGCTGCGCCGGCTCGCGCACCGGCTGCGGGCGCTCAGTGACCGTCGGCTGCTGCTGGTCGTCGGCGGGTCGGGGTGCGGGAAGTCGTCCCTGGTCAGCGCGGGGCTGACGGCACGGTTCAGCGAGGAGCCGGGGTGGATGGTGGCCGAGCCGTTCGTGCCGGGGCGTGATCCGACCCGCAAGCTGGCGTTGGCGCTGGCGAACGCCGCCGGTTCGGTGGGAGTGCCGTGGACGGCCACCGAGGTCGACCAGCGGCTGCGGGAGGAGCCGGGAGCGCTCGCGTCGATCACCGAGGAGCTGTTGGCGGCGGGCTCGGGTCCGTCCCGCGACCGGTTGCTAATCGTGGTGGATCAGGGCGAGGAGCTGTTCACCCGGACGCCGGCGCAGGCCCGCTCGCGGTTCGCGACGTTGCTCTCGGAGGGGCTCGGGGGGGCCGTTCGGGTGGTGGTCGCGGTGCGGTCGGAGTTTCAGGACCAGTGGTTCGCCGTGCCGGAACTGCGAGGGGCGAACCTGCACGCGTTCCCGCTGCGTCCGTTGTCGCGCGAGATGTTCAGCGTGGTGATCACGGAGCCCGCGCGGGTGGCGGGGCTGCGGGTGGCTCCGGAGCTGGTCAGCCGGATGGTGGAGGACACCGAGGCCGGCGAGGCGCTGCCGCTGCTCGCGTTCACCCTGGAGGAGCTGGCCCGCGGGCTGTCCCGGGGAGATCTGCTCTCGGCTGCGCGGTATGACCAGCTGGGCGGGGTACGCGGAGCGCTGACCATCCGGGCCGACGCGGTGCTGGAGGAGGCGGTGACGGCGGCCCACCTGCCGCGGGAGGTGATTCTGGCCAGCATGGCCGAACTCGCCACGATCGACGAGGCCGGACGGCGCACCCGGCGCCGCGTCGACTTCGGGGAACTGTCCTCGGACGCGCTGCGGACGGCGTTCGGGGTGTTCGTCGACCAGCGGTTGCTGTCGACCCCGGCGGAAAGCCTCGGCACCACCGCGGTGGGGGTGGTCCATGAGGCGCTGCTGACGGCCTGGCAGCCGTTGGACTCGGCGATCCGGGAACGGGAGGCGGCGCTGTTCACCGAGGGCCAGGTGGAACGGGCCGCCGCCGCCTGGGCTCGTGGCGGACCGTTGTGGGGGGCTGACCGGCTCACCGCGGCCACCACGGTGCTGTGGGGCGCGCACGGCCAGTTCGGCAAGGGTGCCGAACCCGTCGTCAACCTGAACCGGGCCGGCCGCCAGTTCCTCGCCGCCTGTAACCAGCGGGCCGAGAGCGAGGCCCGCCGTGTCCGGTTGCGTCGGCGGCGGGTGGTCAGCCTGCTGTCGATCGCGTTGGTGGTGGCGTTGACGGCCGCCGCGCTCGCCGCCGTGCAGACCGCCTACGCCCGTAACGCCCAGCGTGGCGCCGACCGGGCCCGCATCGCGACCCTGGCGCGGTCGCTGCTCACCGCCGCGGACGACGTCCGCGCCACCGACCGGGTCAAGGCGCTGCGCCTGGCCCTGGCCGCCGCGGCTGTCCATCCCGACCTGGCCAGCCAGGAGAACCTGCTGCAGAGCCTCGCCGCCGACCCGACCGGCGTCATCACCGTCGGCGCCCCGGTGACGGCGCTGGCGTTCGTCCGCACCGATCGGGGCGAGATCCTGCTCGCCGCCGGTGCCGCGGACGCCTCGGTGCGCCTGTGGCTGCTGCGGGCCGACGAACCCGCCGCGGTGGGCAGCCCCCTGATCGGACTACACGGCCCCGTCACCGCCCTGCGGTTCACCACCGACGGACGAAGCCTGACCGCGGACGACTCCCTGGGCACCACCCTCGCCTGGGATCTGACCGACCTCGCCGCACCCCGGCTGACCACAGACGAGCACCCCGGCCCCACCAGCCCTGCTTCCTCGGGCGCCACCATCTCGGGCGCCACCGCGGATGGGCTCCCATCGAGAGCGGCCGCCGCGCGGGATGAGGCGTTCGGTCCGCTGCTCGTGCCGTCCCGCGATCTGAGCATCCAGGTGGACGCCCGGCCCGCACGTGTCGCGGCGCCCCTGCGCCAGGTGACGTCGGCCGACCCTGCCCTGGCGGGCGACCAGCAGAGTGCCGAGGGCGACGAGGGGCCCGGTCCGGTGACGGGGGCGCTCACCGTGCGGCTGTGCTGCGGCGACGGAAAACCGGCGTTGGCCAAAGCCGACACCGATACCGGTGCGGTGCGGGCGGTGGCGTTCTCACCCGATCGCCGGATTCTGGCCAGTGCCGATGCGGGCCGCGGAGTACGGCTGTGGGCGACCGACCCGGATTCACTCGGCCGGCCGCGGGGCGACACCGGCGATCCGAGCAGCTGGCCGAGACTGAAACCCATCGGGCAGCCGCTGGCCGGGCACACCCTTTCCCCACTGTCGCTCGCCTTCTCACCGGAAGGAACGGTGCTGGCCTCCGGTGCCAATGACGGGACGATTCGGCTCTGGGATCTCACCGCGGTCCACGAATTCGTCGCGAAGAAGATCGTGGCCTACGCCTGCCAGCGCGCGGGCAGGGGGCTGGACGCGTCGTCGTGGCAGTACTACCTGCCGGGTGTGCGCTTTCGCGACCTCTGCTCGCCGTGACCGCAGTCAACCGACGGATACCCACCCGAGGAAGGCCCGCTCTGGCGAACACGTAGTAATGCCGCGGCCGGCGTCGTCGCGGCGGCCATGCTGGTCGCGGTGGTGACCGTGGCCATGGTGGTCGTGGTGGCCATGGTGGTCGTGGTGGCGGGTGGTCGGGAGCGCCATTCGGCGCGGGTAATGGCGTACACGTTGCTGGCCCGCCACGGGCCGACGTCGGCGACGCCGCGGAAATTCATGCCGAGACGGTGGGCGATGCTGTTCATGCCGGTGTTGTCGCGATGGGTCGACGTGATCAGCTCGTCGACGGGGAGCCGTTCGAAGCCGAACTCCAGGGACGCGCGAATCGCCTCGGTTCCGAGGCCGCGGCCCCAGTGGTCGCGGCGAATCGACACGGCGACCTCGATGCCGGGCCAGCCCTGCGCGATATAGGAACCGGCGCGACCGAGGAACTCGCCGCTGCCCCGATCCTCGACCGCCCACATGCCGTGGCCGCGCAACGACCACATGCCGATCAGATGCGTGACGAGCCGCTCGGTGGCGTCCACCCCGAAGGGACCGTCAAGATAACGCATAGTTTCCGGGTCGGCGTTCATCGCCGCGTACGGAGCGAGATCCTCGGGCCGCCATCCCCGCAGGATCAGCCGCGAGGTGACGACGGTGGGTATGTCGCAGCGGCTCGGCACCCCGTAGGTCAGCGTCATGAAACGATGGTCCGCCTACCGGAGCCGGCAGGGAAGCACCCCGACGCAGATATACCCGGGAGTGCCGCCGGTTTCTGTCCGAATATTCCAGATCGTGTTACCCCGGACCGCCACATGTCTGACGGGAAGCAAGCTCGCGCGGCGCATGGTGGTGGCATGCGCCGCGCGAGCGGCTGTGCCGGACGGGTGCTGGACGGTCACCCGGAGATCGGCCGGCCCTCGTCCGGGTCAGGAAAACCAGTGGTCGCAGAGGTTGGGGCCCTGGAAAGTCAAGACCTGCCGGAGTGACGGGACCAAGTACCCAGTGGTGACGGAATGTGGATTATCGGTCCGGTCGGTCAGCTGGCCGAGGAGACCTTGCTCAGGGTCGGCCTGAGCTGGTCGAGCTGCCACGGGATGTTCAGGATCGTCGGGTTGTTGACGGCGCCGGCGGTGAAGGCGTCGACCTGCAGAACCCGGCCGGCCTTGACCGCGGGAATGTCGGTGAACAGCTTGTTGGCGTTCATCTCGGTTTTCAGCGCGTCAGTGGCGTAGCCGATGAGCATGAAGTCGGCGTCGAGGGCGTCGAGTTTCTCCATGCTGAGCGACCGGTCCTTCACGTTCGCTGTCACACCCGGGGCGAGCCTGAGCCCAAGATCCGAGTAGAGCTGCACGGAGACGGTCTCCGGGTCGTCGATGACCGCGAGGCCACCCGGCTCGTAGTAGAAGGAATAGCTGAACGTCTTTCCGGCGAGCCCCGGCAGGTCCGCCTTCACCCCGTCGATGATCTTCTGGGTGGCGGCGATGGCCGTCCTGACGTCCGCCTCCCGGCCGACGGCCCTGCCGATCAGGGTGCTGTTCTCCTGCCAGGTGGCGATGCCAGCGTCCTCGGTGTAGCCGACCGTGGGTGCGATCCTGGAAAGCCGATCGTAGTAGTCGGCCAGGTTGTAGAGGTTCGTCGCGAGAATCAGATCGGGGTGCAGGGCCGCGATCTGCTCGAGGTTGAGGTCACCACTGGCCTCGAGGGCGGTGCTCTTCGAGAGGTCCATCTTGCCTTTGAGCCACGGATAGTCGCTGGCCGCGCCGTAGCCGTCCTTCGCGTAGGCGATCGGCGTGATGCCCAGGGTGGCGAGGGTGTCCTCTTCAAGGCTCAGGGCGATGACGCGTTTCGGCGCGGTTTTGATGGTCGTGGTGCCGAACTTGTTCGTCAAGGTGACCGGGAAGGCGCCCTGTGACGTGCCCGCCGAGGCCGTCCCGTCGCCGTCGCTGCCGCCGCTGCCGCAGCCGGCCGCCACGACCAGAGCCGTGATCGCCAGCCACAGTGCGGCGAGGACCTTCAGTTTCTTTCGCACTACCGTCTCGTTTCCTTGTGGAGCGAGCGCGCGGGCCGCGGTCGCCGATCTACGTGGGTGGTGCATGTCCGATCGCCGTCGGATCGCCGTCGGATCGCCGTCAGCTCCGCATCAGGGCGCGGCGGTCGACCTTCCCCCCGGGGGTGAGCGGCAGCGTGTCGAGCACCGTGACGGCGCTCGGCACCATGTACTGGGGCAGCAGCCGCGCACAGTGGGCCAGGACGTCATCCGGTGACACCGTCGCGTCCGGGATGCCGGTGTCGGGCACGACGAAGGCGAGCAGGCGGGGGGCGGCGCCGTCGCGGGAAAGCACGACCGCGGCTCGACGCACCTGGGGATGGGCGGCCAGGGCCGCCTCCACCTCCTCCAGCTCCAGGCGCATCCCGCGGATCTTCACCTGGTTGTCGGCGCGCCCGACGAACTCGAGCCAGCCGGCGCTGTTCCAGCGGGCGAGATCCCCGGTCCGATACATCCGGGTGCTGTCGTCGGTGAACGGGTTCGCGACGAACCGGGCCGCGGTCAGCCCGCCGTTGTGCGCGTATCCCCGGCCGAGCAGGAATCCGGCGACGTAGAGCTCGCCGACCTCCCCGTCCGGCACGGCCGCGAGACCGTCGTCCAGGACGTGCAGCTGGGTGTGCGGGTTGGGCCGTCCGATGGACGCGGCGAGCCGGGCAGCGGAATCGCGGTAGATGACGTGCGAAACACCGATCGTCGTCTCGGCCGGACCATAACCATGGTAGAGCGCGGTACCCAGCTGCTCCCGGAACCGCGTGAACAACGCCGGTGAGAGCACCTCCCCACCGCACCAGACGTGGCGCAGCGAGTCGAGATCGGTGGTGCCCTGCGCCGCCTCGAGAAGAATGTCCAACATGGACGAGACCAGGTAGACAAAAGTAATCTGCTCATCGGCAACAAGGTCGAGCAGATAGCCCGGGTCAAGCTCACCGTCCGGCTCGGCGATGACCACTCGTCCACCACTGACCAACGGCAGAAGAATCTCATTGATCGAGATATCGAAGGACAGCGGCGCCTTGAACAGGGCCGCGTCTTCCGGGCCGAACTCGAAAAGGTCCTCGATCTGCCAGCGCAACCGTTCGGCTATCGCAT
This sequence comes from Frankia sp. AgPm24, assembly GCF_023243055.1. NCBI lineage: Bacteria > Bacillati > Actinomycetota > Actinomycetes > Frankiales > Frankiaceae > Frankia > Frankia sp. AgPm24. The sequence continues at coordinate 17,600 of NZ_JALKFW010000167.1, forward strand.
CGTGGCGGATCATCGCCCCCTTGGGAGCTCCGGTCGACCCGGAGGTGAACATGATGTAGGCGAGCCCCGCACTCGGAATCCGCAGGTCCAGCGGCTCGGCGGCCTGCGCGCCGAACCCCCAGTCCGCCAGGTCCACCACGACACCCGGCACCCCATCCGTGTCCGTGTCCGTGTCCGTCGCCCCGGCGGCGCCCTCGGCGCCGCTCGCCGCGTCGGGGGCGGCCGTGACGAGCAGGCGGGCGTGAGCGTCGGCGAGAACCCGACGGCGGCGCTGCTCGGGCCAGGACGGTTCCACCGGGACGAACGCCCCACCAGCGACCATGGCGGCGAGCACCGCGACGACCATCTCGGCTGAGCGGACGAGTCGGATGCCGACGACATCCTCCGGGCCGAGCCCGCGGGCCCGCAGTCCGCGGGCGAGCTGGAACACCCGCTCCCCCAGCTCGCCGTACGTGAGCCGAAGCTCGTCCCCCGTACCGGACGGCGCGACCAGCGCCGGGGCCTGCGGGCGACGTCGCACCTGGTCGGTGAACATCGCGGCGACGGTCGTGGTGGAGCGAGGAGTGCTGTAGTCGTTCCAGAAGGCCAAGCTCTCCGGCCCGCCGGCAGCACCCACCTGTGCCTCTGCCCCTGCCGGGGAGCCCTCGACCCGCAGCTGCACAGCCACTCCCCTCTGTTCCACGTCTGACCCGTTCTGCCCGGACGTCGATTCGGACCCGACCACCGCCCTGAGCAGCACGTTTCCAACGCAACGCCCTCAGACTGAGGCGATCGGAGGGCAGGCTAGCAAGTAAGGTTTACCTATGCAAGGGAACCTTAACTAATCACCACATGGCTCGAATCGAACACTTTTCGCGACAGAGCTGCGGCGATCGCCGACACCGGTCGCCCAAGCGATTCATGCCACTTCATCCCGCGACGCTCTTCGTGGCCCACGCGCATCGCGCCACCCGGCCGCCGACGCACCCCGCTCGAGGCGACGCGCCAGGAAGATCCGGCCGCCGCCAAGGGAGATCGGGCCGCGCCGAGGCGGATCAGGCCCTGCGGCAGGGGTGGTTCGGCCGCATGCCGAGGGTTATGAGGCCACCTGCCGAGGGTTGTTCAGTGTGTGGGGGGTGAAATTCGCGAACAACCCTCGGCAGTCCATGATCTCGGTGCGATTCGTGGGATGCCGAAGACACCAAGCGCCTCACCACCGCGACCACGCGGCCCGTTTCCGTACAGGCGGTCGGGTGGGTCAGAAGCGGGCGTACATGTCGTCGGGGATGATCGGCTGGTGGTAGGTGCAGGAGCCGGAGAGCACCGTGGAACCGTGCAGCCGGGACCTGGGGATGAGGATCTTGTCGCCGTCGCTGAGTGAGATCTTGTGGGTGACGTTGTTCCAGAAGTGCATGTCGCCCGACTCGATCATCACTAGACGATGTTCGTCGTGGACGTGCGTCGTGGATGTCTCGTCGCAGGTCTCGACGAAGGTGTCCAGATCGACCTCGATGCGCTCGTTGGTCAGATAGGCGCTGATCGCCTCGGCCCTGGCCTTGTGCTCGTCGATCGCGTCCGCCCAGGCGAGCTGCTCGGCGAGGTCCTGGTCGTGGCGGCGGGCGAGGTGGGCGGCGTCGGCGAACCCGGTGTGGAAGGCCGTCAGCGCGCCCTCGCCCCAGGCGGCGACCAACGGGGTGAGCAGGGCGTCCACCAGGTCGTCCAGGACCGCCGGCGTCACCACGGGGACCCCGGACGCGGACGCGGATGCGGATGCGGAGCCGGATGCGGAGCCGGATGCGGAGCCGGACGCGGGCTCGGCGGGGGTGAACAGGGTGGGACGGGTACCGAAGGCGTCGGCGACCGCGTCCGTCCAGGAGGCGGCGACGGCGGCGTCGTCGATGCGCTGGTGGACGTACGCGCCGAGCAGTTCGGCGTGCCGCTCGGGGGCGCGGGACAGGTGGTGCAGGTGGTTACCGCGGGCCAGGGAGGTGTTGAGGTAGAGCTGCCAGTAGGCGCCGACGGTCGTGGTGAGTCCGGCGGAGGTGAGCAGCGCCGCCCAGGCCGGACCGTCGCCCACCCAGCGGCGGTAGTCGTCGAGCAGCAGGGCCCGTGCGGACGGCTGGGCCAGGTCGTACTCACCGAGCGCCGCCCGGGCGGTCGCGTTACGTGTCGCCGGCAGGTAGGCCGACAGCTGCAGCAACGCGAACGTCGTCGCCTCCCGCCGGTCCCGGGTGCCGCGCAGCACGGCGAACGCGTCCCCGGGATGGTCGCGGCGCTGCTCCCAGTAGCCGTGCAGCTGGGAGCGCACCACGTCCAGGGTGGTCGCCGGCAGGGCGGAGCGCTGCGCTTCGAGGAACGAGAACAGGTGCCGTTCGAGCACCGGACGGGCCAGGGCGCCGCGCAGCCGGTTGTCCGGGTGGTAGAAGTCGGTGGCGTCGTGGTCGGCGGCGTCGTTGCGGGCGGCCGGGAGGTAGAGCAGGTCCGCGTCGTAGATGTTGCGCAGCATCCGGTGACCGAGCAGGCCGGACAGCTTCAGCAGCTGCTCGCCGCGCAGCGGTGCGGCGTAGTTCAGCCACTTCAGGTCCGCCGGGCGGACGGGCCGCCGGTACGGGTTGCCCTCGGTGGTCAGCTCCTCCCATTCGGCCGCGCGAAACGCCGGGTTCGCCGCGAACGCCCGCACCAGCGCATGCGCGTCGGCACCCTGCTGCGCGGCGATCACCTGACTGGCCAGATCCACCGAAGCTCCCGCCGAAGCGGACACCCCCGGTGCCGGAGCCGGGTCGGTGGGCGTGGCGGTGGTGGTCGGCTTGGGCAGGGTGGTGGTGTTGTCCGCGGTCATGGCTTCCTCTTCCGGCGGGAGTGGTTTCCGGCGGGGGCGCTGGCTGCGACCGCCGGGGTGGCGCCCAGGCAGCGGGCGAGGTCCTCGACGGTCGTGTACGCGTACAGCTCGGCGAGGCGGACCCGGCGGCCGAGTTCCCGGCCAAGCCGCGTCTGGACCTGTGGGAGCAGCAGCGAGTGGCCGCCGAGGGTGAAGAAGTCGTCCCGGGCACCGATCCGGGTGGTGTCGAGCACGTGTGACCAGACATCGGCGATCTGACGCTGGAGGCCGGGGGCGGGCTCGACGTGCACGGGGTGGGCGCTGGACGTCGGTGGCAGGCCGGCGGCGGCGACGAACACGTCCGGCACCATGTGGCGGGGCAGCCGACGTTCGAGCCATTCCCGCAGCTCCGCGGCATCCGGTAGGACCGCGGCGGTCGGGTCTGGCGTCCAGTAGGCCCGCAGTTCGTCACCGCCCACCTCGCCGCCACCGCCGTTGCCACCGCCGTTGACGCTGCTGGTGCTGCCGTGGGTGAGGACGACGACGGCCTGGCGGACACCAGGGTGGCGGCCTAGGACGTGCTCGATCTCCTCGAGCTCGACCCGGAAGCCGCGGATCTTCACCTGGGTGTCGGCGCGGCCGAGGAACTCGATCTCGCCGTCGGCGCGGAAACGGGCCAGGTCACCGGTGGCGTACATCCGGCTGCCGGGTGCGGTGCCGAACGGGTCGGGGACGAAGCGGTCGGCGGTGCGGCGGGGGTCGCCCAGGTAGCCGCGGGCCAGCGGCAGGCCGCTGACGAACAGTTCACCGACCGTCCCGACCGGTACCGGGTTGTAGTCGGCGTCGAGTACCCGCAGCTGGGTGTTCGGGTTCGGCCGTCCGATGGTGACGTGGGCGGCGGCCGTAGCCGGTTCGAACACCCGGCAGGACACGCCGATCGTCGCCTCGGCCGGCCCGTACCCGTGGAACATCCAGGCGTTCCACCGTTCACGGAAGCGCCGGTAGAGCTCGTCGCCCATCGTCTCGCCGCCGCACCAGACGTAGCGCAACGACCGTCCCGCCTCGGGTGCGCCCGGATGGTCGAGCATCGCCTCCAGCATGGACGTCGCGACATAGCAGAAGGTGACCGAATACTCGCGGATGATCTCCAGCAGTGCGCCCGGGTCGCTCTCCACGCCCGGCGGCGCGACGACGAGCCGGGCTCCGGCGACCAGCGGCAGGAAGATCTCGTTGATCGAGATGTCCAGGCCGAGCGGCGCGCGGTGCAGGACGACGTCGTCCCCGGTCAGCCGGAGCAGGTCGACCTGCCAGCGCAGCCGGTTGCAGATCGCCTGGTGGCGGATCATCACCCCCTTCGGCTCCCCGGTCGACCCCGAGGTGAAGGTGACGTACGCCAGGTTCTCCATGTCCACACCCAGCTCGGCGGTGCGGCCCAGGTCGGCGGTGCGGTCCAGGTCACCGGCGTGGTCCAGGTCGCCGGCCAGGTCCAGGTGGAGCACGGTGGGTGCGCCGTCGAGGGCGGGGAGGTCCACGGCGGTGATGACCGCGGTGATCTCGGCGCCGGCGGCGACCGCGGCCAGGCGACGCGCCGGCCAGGTCGGTTCCAGGGGGACGAAGGCACCGCCGGCGCGCAGGACCCCGAGCAGCGCGACGATCAGGCCGGCCGACCGTGGCACGCACACCCCCACGGTGACCTCAGGTCCGACGCCGACGGCGCGCAGTGCGGCGGCCACCGCGTCCGCCCGCTGTTCAAGCTCGAGGTAGGTGAGCACGACGGGCTCGCCCGCGAGACCGGGGTCAGAAGCGGAGTCGAAGCCGGCGGCGGAGTCGAAGCCGGCGGCGGAGTCGGAACCGGGGTCGGTGGCACGGGCAGGGGCGACCACGGCGACGGCGTCCGGGGTACGGCGGGTCTGGTCGGCCACGAGGGCGGTGAGAGAGCGGGCGACCAGCGGGTCCGTCCGTCCACTGGGCCATTCGTCGACGACGAGGTGACGTTCGGTGGCGGTCATGGTGTCGAGCTCACCGAGGACCGCGTCGGCGCCGATCTGCTCGCACAGGCGAGCGAGGCGGCCCGCGAACCGTTCGGCGTCGGCGGCGGCGAACACCCCGGTGTCGACAACAGCGGTCAGCGTCACAGTGCCGGACGGGCCGGACGGGCCGGACGGGCCGGACGGGCCGGACGGGCCGGTGAGGCCGTTGTCCTCGGCGAGCAGGGCCAGGGGCAGGCCCGCGCCGCTGGTGCGCAGACGCAGCGGTTCGACGTGCAGACCTCCGAGGGTGACCTCAGGAGGCAGCGGCGGCTGGTAGCCGACCAGCACGTCGACGAGACCCCCGCCGGCCGCGGCGCCGTGCGCGGTCGCGGCACCACCCGCGAGGGCGGCCTCACCGGTGGCGGCGGCCAGGCGCGCGACCGACGGGCCGACGTAGCCGGCGTTCCCGCCGCGGACCGCGCGGACCACCTCGTCGAACGGTGCGTCCGCGTGGTCACGGGCCGCCTGGGCGCGGGCGCGGACCACGTCCACCAGATCACCGAAGGTCTGCTGGGCGTCCACCCGGGTGCGGACCACGACCAGGTTGTCGAAGTTGCCGGCGACGTCGGCGAACCCGGAGCGGTCGCGGCCCGGGACGCAGGTGCCGACGGCGATGTCGGTCTGACCGGTGCACCGGTGCGCCAGGACGATGCCGGCGGCGAGCAGCACCTCGGCGAGGTCGGCGCGGTGGGCGGCGGCCAGGGCCCGCAACCGGTCGGTGACCTCGGGGCTGAGGGTGACCCGGTGTTGCACGGTCGGATGCCCACCAGCGACGGTGGTCGCGGCGACCGGTGACCCGCCGGCCAGGGCGGGGGCGAGCGGGGGCGGCGGCGGGCTGAGTTCGTCGCGCCACCAGGTGAGCTGGTCGGCGACCGTCGTCCGCCGCTCGGCGGTGGCCGCCCAACGGGCGTGGTCGACGTACTGGGCCGGCGGCGGGCCGAGGTCGGCTCGGCGGGCCTGGCAGCGGGCCGCGTAGCAGGCGGCGAGATCGGTGAGCAGGATCTCGAAGCCGGGTTCGTCCCCGGCGATGCGGGCGAGGACCAGCTGCAGCACATGGTCGTCCGGGCCGACCCGGATGAGCTGGGCGCGCAGCGGAATGTCGTCGGTGATCTCGATCGGTGCCTGTCCGAACGCGGCCAGCACCGCCCGCAGGGCGCCGTCGTCCGCGGGGTCGATGAGGTCGATCGGATCGACCTGGACGGTGGCGTCCGCGGGGACGTCGGCCGCCGCACCCCACAGCTCCACCGAAAGATCACGGATGGTGACGGTCAGCAGGTCGACGCCGAGCCGGGTGAGGGTGAGGGCGGTCGGCTCACCGGCCGCGTCCGGCGGGTAGACGGTGCGCAGCACCTCGTGCCGGTCGACGACGTCGTGCAGCGCGGCGGTGAGGGCGACGACGTCCAGTGGCCCGGTCAGATGCAGTCCCAGCGTCAGATGCTGGGTGTGTCCGGCCGGGTCAAGCTGGTGCAGGAACCAGAACCGGCGCTGGGCGGGTGACAGCGGCGCCCGGTCCGGCCGGGACGCGCCATCGGGCCGCGACACATCGTTGGGCGGGTTCGCGACCATCGACAGAGTTTCCTTTCGGTTTCACGTTGAACATGCGGAGATCAGCCGGACGCCCCGCTGGCGGCTGGACGGCCCGCCGCCCGTGGGAGGCGTCGCCAGCGAAGGGCGGCGCCGCCGGCGGAGGGCGAGGCCGCCGTCAGAGGGCGGGGCTGGAGACCGACTCGCGCTCGGCCTCGTCCTGCTCGGCGTCCTCGGACGTGTGGGGTGCCGGCGCGTGGGCCGTCATCGGCAGTAGCGGACGGCCGCCGGCTCCCATCCCGGCCCGCGTACCCGCGTCCCGGACGGTGGCGTCCGCGGCACCGGACATCCGCCGACGCAGGCTGCGCGGCCGCAGGTCGGACCAGGTCGAGGCGATGCTGTCCAGGCACTGCTCACGTGTCCCGGTGACGGACGTGTCGAACCAACCGAGCGCGTTACGCCGGTTCGCCGGCCACACCGAGTACTGCTGCTCCTCGTTGACGACCACCTTGAACGCCCGGCCCGACGGCTCCACCTCGGCAGTGCCGGCAGTGCCGGCAGTGCCGGCAGTACCGGCAGTACCGGCAGTACCGGCGGCGACGGTGCGGGCGGCGTTGGCGAGGAAGGGGCAGCCGTCGGCGACGGTGGCGTCGTCACGCAGGAAGTACTGCTTCCACTCGCGGTTCGCCGGGTCGCCGAACGAGCCGAGCAGCGGGGTCGAGTCGACCTCGTCCATCTTGCGCAGCCGCTCACGGATCGTCCTGCGGGCGGCGGCCCCACGCGGGGTGTAGGGCTCGAGGCCCTCGAAGACCCAGCGCGGCTGGAAGGTGATGTTGAAGACGGGGCTGCTCCGGCTGCGCAGCCGGTGGTGGGACGGGGTGTTGCAGACCACGAAGATCGGGGAGCCGCGGAAGCTGAACTCCCACCCGGGATCGTCGGTCTCGGTCGGGATGTCCGACGGCCAGGGCTCGCCGTCCCCGTCGTGCAGGTACTGAAGCAGCGACCAGAACCGCTGCTCGTAGGCGAGGATGTCGCCGGCCCGCGCCTCATCCGGCACCCGCTGCCCCGGCTCCCGCTGCCCCGGCTCCCGCTCCGCTTCTCCCTCCTGCTCCTGGCCGGAGCCGAAGAACACGACCAGCGACGTGTTGCGCGAGATCTCCTTGTAGACAGCCAGGTAGGTGGCGAGGATGTCCGGCAGGGTCGACCAGGTCCGGGGGTCGTCGAGGTCGTCGACGAAACCGAACCGCAGGCCACCGCGGTTCGCCGCGGCCACCGCGAACACGCAGGGGAACGGCTCGGCCGTGGACGTCAGCGTGTCGATCATGGTGCGGACGCAGTCGGTGCCCCAGGCGGGCAGCGGCCCGAGGGTCAGATCCTGGACGGACTCACGGTAGGCATCGGTCGAGCTGGCCATGCTCTCCCCCAGGGATCGCGTCGTGTCTGGCACGGGTTTCTCTCTTCGGGCTCATCGGCTGACAGGCGGGCCGGGATCGGTGGCTGGTCCAGCAGGTCACGGAGCAGGCGGAACCGCCCCCGGTCGGGCGGTGGCGTCCAGGCGGTCGGCACGGTCGGCGAGGGCGGCCAGGGCTCGCTCCCAGGCGGCCGCGAGGGCGTGCACGACCACGGCGGGTGGCGCGTCGTCGCCGGTCGTCCAGCGGGCGGTGAGCTCGGGGCCGTCCGGGGTGTCGAGGACCCGCACGATCAGGCTCAGCGGGAACGGATCGGGCTGGTCGGAGTTCCAGTCCGCGAACAGCACCTCGTCCTGCGCGGCGACCGACCAGTCGGTGACCTGGCCGCGGGTCAGCCGTCCCACGTAGTTCAGGTAGATCGTGGGAGCGGGGGCGGCCGCGAGCGTGGCCGCCGTGCGCGGGTTGAGATAGCGCAGCAGGCTGAAGTCGGTGCCGCCGTCGGGGATCTGGGCCATGAGCGCCCGCACCCGCGCGACCGTCCCGTCGATCTCCCGGTCGCCGTCGCCGTCGCCAGCACCAGAACCAGTGCTGCCGCTGGAGCGTTCGAGCAGGAACGGGTAGATCTCGGCGAGCCAGCCGACCGTGCGGGTCAGGTCGTCGTCGCCGACGAGGTGTTCCTGGCGTCCGTGCGCCTGCATCGCGACGACGATCCCCGACCGGCCGCTGTCATCCGGCCGGGTCAGCTCGGTGACGGCCAGCGACAGTGCGGCGAGCAGCAGTTCGTCCACGCCGATGCCGAACGCGGCGGGCACCGTCGACAGCAGCGCCGTGGCTCGCCGCGGTGGCACGGTCACCGCCACCGGCACCTCGGACGTCGCCAGCTCCTGGGCAGTCGCCGGCTCCTCGGACGTCCGTGCTGGCGGCGACCAGGTGACCGGGGTGGCGCGGGCGAGCAGGTCCTGCCAGAAGGGGAGGCGCTCGTCGGTGCGCGGGTCGCGGGCCCGGGCGTCCAGGCGGCGGGCCCAGTCGCCGAACGGGACGGCGACGGGCGCCAGGTCCGGGGAGGCACCGGTGCGCAGCGCGGTGACCGCCGCGGCCAGATCCTCCAGCACCACCGACCAGGACACCCCGTCGATCAGCGCATGGTGGATGATCAGCAGCAGTCGGCCGGGTGTCGCGGGGCCCGCGTCCAGCCAGACGGCCCGCAGCAGCTGGCCGCGGTCCGGGTCGATCTCGGCGTTGGTCGCCGCGGCCAGGCCCGACATCGCCGCGAGCGCACCGCGGCTGCCGAACCCGTCACGCTCGTCGGCACCGGCACCGGCACCGGCACCGGCACCGGCGAGGTCGGTCGCGTCGATCCGGCGGACCAGGTCGCGGGCGTCCAGGACGCCGGGGGCCGCGATCGCCAGCGACCAGGCCGGCCCGCCGTCGGCGCCGGCACCGGAGGTGCGCACCAGCCGGGCGCGCAGGACCTCGTGCCGCTCGATGACGGCGGCGAGTCCGGCGATCAGGGTGTCGAGGTCCAGGCCGGCCGGGGTGCGCAGGAGCACCGGTGAGGTGAACGAGGCGAACGCCAGCCGCTGCCCGATGTGTCCACCGCGTTCCCGGGCCGACTGCAACGCCGGCGTCGGCGGCAGCACCACCTCCCGCGCCGGAGCCGACGTGCCACGGGTGGAGATGGCGCTGGTGGAAGCGGCGCCGGCGGAGGTCGCGCCGGCGGAGGTGGTCCGGGCCGGGCGAGCGCCGCGGCGGCGGGTGACGGTGGCGAGGGTCGCGGGGGTGCGATGGCCGAACAGCTGCCGCGGGGTCACCGTGAACCCGGCGGCGCGGATGCGGGTGACCAGCCGCATCGCGATGATGCTGTCGCCGCCGAGAGTGAAGAAGTCGTCGTCGACGCCGACCTCCTCGACCCCCAGCACTGACGCGAACGCCGTGACCAGCGCGGTCTCGACCTCGCCCACCGCCACCCGCCGGCCCGTCGGCCGACCGCCAGCCGAGACGCCCAAGCCAGCCGAGCCAGCCGAGGCGGCTTCGCTGGCCGGCTGGCCCGCGCCGCGTGATGTGCCGGGGTCGCCGGATGTCACGTCCGGCGTCGTCGCGTCGATCGCGCGGGTGGGGAAGACCACCAGGCGGCCGTCGCCGTCGGTGACCTCGAGGGTGCCGACGGGTGTGCCAGGGGCACCGGCGAGGGCGGCGAGCAGATGACGCAGGCAGGCGGCCAGCCGCTCTGCGGTGGTCCGGTCGAACAGATCGTCGCTGTAGGCGACGCCGATCGTCATGCCGGCCGCGCCCCCGTCGCCGGAACGCTGTTCGACGAAGTCGAAGGACAGGTCGAACTTGGCGGTGGAGCGGCGCACCGGCTCGGGTCGGCCGAGGACACCGCCGCCGAGGTCCAGGCCGTCGGTGACGTCGGCGGCCGCCAGGTAGACGATCATCACCTGGAACAGGGGGTGGCGGGCGAGCAGCCGCGGCGGGTTGACCGCGTCCACCACCCGGTCGAAGGGCAGCTCCTGGTGGTCGAAGGCGGCCAGGTCACCGGCGCGGACCCGGCCGAGCAGGTCGGCGAACGACGGGTCGCCGGACAGGTCCGTCCGCAGCACGACGGTGTTGAGGAAGAAACCGACGAGGTCGTCCAACGCGGCGTCGACCCGTCCGGAGACCGGTGTGCCGATCGGCACGTCGACCCCCGCGCCGAGGCGGTGCAGCAGGGTCGCCACGGCGCCACGCGCCACCATGAACAGGCTCGCGCCATGCTCCCGGCCGAGCGCCCGCAGCGCCGCGACCAGTTCGGCGTCGATGGACGTCTCGACGATGCCGCCGGCGTGGGTCGGTTCGTCCGGGCGCGCCCGGTCGGTGGGCAGCGCCAGTTCCGCGGGCAGGCCGGCCAGCGCGTCCCGCCAGAACCGTCGGGACGCGGCCGCCGGACTGGCCGGGTCGGCCTCGTCCCCGAGCAGCTCCCGCTGCCACAGCGCGTAGTCGACGTACTGGACGGGCAGCGGCGCCCAGTCCGGGGCCACACCGGCCGTCCGGGCCCGGTAGGCGGTGGACAGATCCCGCGACAGGGGCAGGTCGGAACCCTCGTCCGCGGCGATGTGGTGGATGAGCAGTTGGACGAGGTGCAGCGTCGGGGTGGCGCGCACGACGCTCACCCGCACCGGCACCTCCCGTTCGAGGTCGAACGGGTATGCCGCCGCCTTGGCCAGCAGGTCCGCGAGCCGCGGGTCCCGTGGTGGCGGCGGGGCGTCCGCCGTCCGGTCGATCACGTCGAACGGGATGTGGACCTGCGCCGGGTCCAGGACGCGCGCGACCGGTTCGCCGTCCGGGCCGGCGGGGAAGACGGTGCGCAACGCCTCGTGTCGGGCGACCACGTCCGCGATGGCGGCGCGCAGCGCGGTGAGGTCCAGCGCGCCGGTGAACCGCCAGGTGACCGGGATGTTGTAGGTGGCGCCAGGCCCTTCCACCTGGCCGAGGACCCACATCCGCCGCTGCGCGAACGACAGGGGCGGCTGGCCGGGGCGAGCCCGGCGGCGCACGGCCGGTCGGGCGGTGCCGGCGGTGTCCAGTCGGCGGGCCAGGCGGGCGACGGTCGGGTCCTCGAAGACGGCGCGGGGGGTGATCTCCACGCCGAACGTCGTGCGGATCGCCGCGCACAGCCGCATCACCAGCAGCGAGTGACCGCCGAGGGTGAAGAAGTCGTCGTCGACGCCGACCCGGTCCACCCCGAGGACGGCGGCGAACCGCTCGGCGAGCAGTTCCTCGCGGGCGTCCCGCGGCCGACGGCCCGCCGAGGGTGGCGTGGTGACCGGTTCGGGCAGCGCCGCCCGGTCCAGCTTGCCGTTGGTCGTGCGGGGCAGCCGGACGAGCACGACGACCGCCTGCGGCACCATGTGCCCGGGCAGCACCCGAGCCACCTGCTCCCGCACCATGTCACCCAGCGCCGCCCCTTCGGCCCCAGCTCCCTGGACCGCGGACCCCTGGACCGCGGCCCCCTGGCCGACAGCCCCTTGGGCAGCGGCACCCTGGCCGGTAGCGGCGGCGGGCACGACGTAGGCGAGGAGTTGGCGGGCGGGTGGGGCGTCCGGGCGGAAGAGGACGGCGGCCTGGCTGACACCGGGCACCGCCTCCAACGCCCGTTCGATCTCGCCGAGTTCGACCCGGAAGCCACGCAGCTTGATCTGGTCGTCGGCGCGGCCGAGGAAGGCGAGGGAGCTGTCCGGACGGCGGCGGGCCAGGTCACCGGTGCGGTACATCCGCCGCCCCGCCGAACCGAACGGGTCGGCGACGAAACGGGTGGCGGAAAGCCCCGGCCGGCCGAGGTAGCCGCGGGCCAGACCCGGTCCGGCCAGGTAGAGCTCGCCGGGCACACCGTCGGCGACCGGCTCGAGCGCCTGGTCCAACAGGTAGGCGTCGGTGTTCGCGATCGGCGCCGCCCACTGCGCCCCGGCTGGCCCGCACGCCCCGCCGCCCGGGCCGCCGCTGTGCCAGCCGTAGGCGTCGACCGAGTACTCGGTCGGCCCGTACAGGTCGTGCACGACTGTCGGGGGCATCGCCCGCAGCTGCGCCCACAGCGCGGGCGGGGTCGCCTCGCCACCGACGAGCAGGACACCGGGTCGGTGCGCGTCCCGCCGGCCGAAGCCGTCCTTCATCAGTTCCTGCAGGTAGGTCGGGGTCAGGTCGAGCACGTCGACGCGGACCCGTTCGAGGTAGGCGACGAGGGCGGCGGAGTCGCGGGCGGTCCGCTCGTCCACCACATGCACCTCATGGCCGGCGAGCAGCCACAGCAGCGGCTCCCACGAGCCGTCGAAGCTGAACGAGGCCGCGTGCAGGACCCGCAGCGCCTCCCGTCCGGAGCCGGCCGTGTCCTGCGCCGGCGCGATGAGGTCGACGACATGCGAACCGAACAGGTTGACCAGGCCACCGTGGGTGCCGACGACCGCCTTGGGCCGTCCGGTCGAACCCGAGGTGTAGATCACGCTGGCGGCGCTGGCCGCGGTCGGACGCCGTCCACCGGCCACCGGCGACCCCGGCCTCCCGTCGAGCTCGGGTTCGGGCTCGACGTCGGACGTCGGCTCGTCGAGCAGGACGACGGTGGCGGTGTGCTCGGGCAGGCGGGTGGCGAACATCCGGTTGGTGAGGATGGCCTTGGGGGCGGCATCGGCGAGCAGGAACGCCAATCGCTCCGCCGGTTGTTCGGTGTCGATCGGCAGATAGCCCGCGCCCGCCGCGAGCACACCGAAGATCGCCGGGACCATCCGGGCCCGGGGCAGCGCGACGGCGACGACCATCTCGGCGCCGACGATCGTCTTGGGGGTGAGGCGCAGCCGGGCGAGCCGCCGGGCGATCCGCGCCACCTCGGCGGCGAGTTCGGTGAACGTGAGGCTCTCGGTCTCGGTGACCAGCGCGACCCGGTCCGGGTAGGCCGCCACCGCCCGGTCCAGCAGATCGGGCACCGTCCGGGCCGGGCCCGACAGCGCGGCGGGGACGGCTGGGATGGCGGGGGCGGCTGGGGTGGCGGGCAGGGCGCGTCGGGGGCCGGCGGCGGCGCGTAGGGCGGCGGCCCGTTCGTCGGCGTCGAGCAGGAGCAGCCGGCTGACCGGACGATCAGGATCGTCCACGATCCTGGCCAGCAGCCGGACGAGCCGGTCGGCGAGCCTGGCGCCGCTGGACGGGTCGAGGACGTCGAGGGCGAACTCGACCAGAGCGGTGATCTCACCGGTGGCCGCCCGGTCGACGAACGTCACGTCCAGGTCGAACTTGGCGCTGCCGACCTCCGGGTTGATCCAGCTCACCGGCTGGCCGAACAGTGCCCGGTCGTCGCCGCCCAGATGGTGGTAGCCCGCCATCACCTGGAACAGCGGGTTCACACCGGGGATGCGCCGGCCGCGACGGGCCGCGACGATGTCCTCGAACGGCAGGTCGGCGTGGTCGAAGGCGGCCAGGTCGGTCTGGCGGGTGCGGGCCAGCAGATCCCGGAACGTCGGGTCGTCGGTCAGGTCGGAACGCACGACCAGGGTGTTGACGAAGAAGCCGACGAGCTGTTCGAGACCCGCGTCGGTGCGTCCGGCGACCGGCACGCCGATCGGAATGTCGTCACCGGCGCCGAGCCGGTGCAGCAGGGTGGCGAGGGCGGCATGGACGAGCATCGACATGCTGGTTGCGGTGGCCGCGCACAGTGCCCGCAGCCCGGCCGTCACCGGCGCCGGCAGGACGCGCACCGCCCGACCGGACCGTCCGTCGCGCTCAGCCGGGCGCTCCCGGTCCAGCGGCAGCGCGATCCGCTCCGGCAGGCCGCGCAGCGCGTCCAGCCAGAAGGCGAGTTGACGGGCGGCGAGGCTGTCCTGGTCCGCCGGGTCACCGAGCAGGTCACGCTGCCACAGCGTGAAGTCGGCGTACTGGACGGGTAGCGGCGCGAACCGTGGGGTCCGCCCGGCGAGCCGGGCGATGTAGGCGGCGTCCAGGTCGAGCAGGAACGGCCGGTCCGACCATTCGTCGGTGGCGATGTGATGCAGGACGACCAGCAGGACATCACCGTCCGCCTCGCCGCGCACCCGCACCCGCAGCGGCGGCTCGACCGCCAGGTCGAACGGCCGCGCCGTCGCCGCCGCGATCCACCGCCGCGTCCCCTCGGCAGCGGTGTCGTGGGTGATGGTGATGCGGGTGAGGGCGACGGCCGGGTCGAGGATGTGCTGGTAGGGCGTGCCGTCGTCCGTGGTGATGACCGTGCGCAGCACCTCGTGCCGGGTGATCAGGTCGGCGATGGCGGCCCGGAGCGCGTCGAGGTCGATCCGGCCGGCCAGGCGCAGGGCGAGCGGGTAGTTGTAGGCGTCGGTGCCACCGGCGAGCCGGTCGACCAGCCACAGCCTGCGCTGCGCCGCCGACAGCGGGACACGCGCCGGACGGGGCGTTACCGCACGCAGCACCGGACGGGTCCGGCCCGCACCGGCCGCACCGGTGCCCGCGGTGAGTTTCGCGGCCAGTGCCTCGACCGTCGGCGCGTCGAACAGGTCACGGAGGGCCAGTTCCACGCCGAGTGTCGTCCTCGCCCGGCTGACCACCCGGGTGGCGAGCAGCGAATGGCCACCGAGGGCGAAGAAGTTGTCGTCCGCCCCGACCGAGGGCAGACCCAGGACGTCCGCGAACAGGTCGGCGAGGGCCTGTTCGACGCCGGCGGCCGGCGCGCGCCCCGAGCTGCGGGCCACCGGCCGCGGGGCGGGCAGCGCGGCCACGTCCAGCTTGCCGTTGGCGTTGCGGGGGATCTCGGTGAGCGGCATGAACGCCGCCGGTACCGCGTAGTCCGGCAGCACCGTCGCGAGATCGGTGCGCAGCCGGGCCACCAGCGCCCCCGCCGCACGTGCCGCCGTCGGATCGTTCGTGTGCTCCGCCGCGGCGCTGGACGCCGTCACGGAGGTGCGCTCCGTCGCGGCGGTGGACGTCGTCGGGGCGGTGAAGGGCAGGTCGGTCGGGCGTGTGCCGTGGACGAGCACGACGTCGAGCAGGCCGGCGGTGTCGCTGCGGGGCTCGAGCGCGGCGGTGTAGCCGAGGGTGTCGGCGAGGGCGTGGACGTCCTCGGGGTCGACGGCGAGTGTCTGCGCGGCCTGCCCGATCACCTCGGCGGCGGTGGCGTCCGCGAGGTCGATGGTGGCGAGTTCGGCGGCGCCCCGGGCGTCGGGCATGGCGGCCAGCCGCACCCGCGCCGGTCGCCGTCCCCGCAGGAACGCGGTGAACCCGGCCAGGTCGACCACGTCCACCCCCCAGGTCAGTTCCGTCCACTCCGACGCGGCCGTCGGGTCGGGGGTGTTCCGCGCGGCCGTCGGGCGGCGCAGCACGACGTCGTAGCGGTGGCGGGTGAGTTCGTTGCGGTGGTGGCCGCGTTTGACCCGCACGCAGACCTCGAGCCCGGCGTCGGCGGCCAGGGCGTGGAAGAACGCGGGCGCGACGACCAGTTCCTTCTCCAGCTGGAGACGCCGGTCGACGGCGGCGGCGAACCGCTGCGGATCGATGGCCGAACCGGCGTCGGCGGCGCCTTCGAGGGCACGACGTTCGAGGGCACGACGTTCGAGGGCACGACGTTCGAGGGCACGACGTTCGAGGGCACGACGTTCGAGGGCGCTGTGGAAGGCGCGCAGGCGGCCGAGGTCACGCACGTCCCCGATGAGGATCGAGCCGCCGGGGGCGAGCAGTTCCAGGGCGCCGAGCAGCACACCGCGCAGGTAGTCGGCACTCGGGAAGTACTGGATCACCGAGTTGATGACGACCGTGTCGAAGAACGCGCGCGGCAGGCCCTCGGTGATGTGCGCGGGGGCGTGGCGCAGCTCGACGGCGCCGAATCGCCGCGGGTCGGCGGCGGCCTCGGCGCGCAGCTTCGCGACGACCGGGGCGGCGAAGTCCGTCGCCCAGTACGCCTCGCAGCCGGGGGCGAGCGGGCCGAGCAGCAGGCCGGTGCCGACCCCGATCTCCAGGATGCGTCGACCCGGAGCCTGGCCCTGGCCCGCGTCCGGTGCCAGTGCCTGGACGCGTTCGACGGTGGCGGCGCGCCACTGGCGCATGTCCGGTAGCGGGATCGGCGTCCCGTCGTAGCTGGAGTCCCAGCCGGCGAAGTCCTCGACGGTGACGGCGGTGGGGATGCGCTCGTACTCGTCGGAGTAGATCTGCTGCCATTCGCCGACCTGCTCGGTCTCGGTGACCGCCCGGTCGTCCGCGCCGCGCCGCGCCGGCACGACGTAGGCGACGAGCCGCTTGGAGCCGGGCAGCGTCGGGTCGGGGACGGCGATGACCGCGGACTGGCTGACCGCCGGATGGGCGTCCAACGCCGAGATGACCTCGCCGAGTTCGATCCGGTGGCCGCGGATCTTCAGCTGGTCGTCGGTGCGTCCGAGGAAGTCGAGGTTGCCGTCGGGCCGGCGGACCACCAGGTCGCCGGTGCGGTACATCCGCGCGCCCAGGTGGACGGGGTCGGCGACGAACCGGGCCGCGGTCAGCCCGAGCTGGCCGAGATAGCCGCGGGCCAGCCCGTCCCCGGCGATGTAGAGCTCGCCGGCGACACCGTCGGGAACGGGACGCAGCCAGCGGTCGAGGACGAGTACCGCCGTGTTGCGGATCGGCCGGCCGACCGCCGGGGTGACACTGTCGGACGTGCCGGCGCCGAGGGTGTTGATGGTGTACTCGGTCGGCCCGTACAGGTTGTAGCCGGTGATGCCGTCGGTGTCGCGCAGCCGGTTCCACACCGAGTCCGGGACGGCTTCCCCGCCGAGCATCACCAGCGCCGGACGGTGCCGCCCGGTGCCCGCCGGTGCCTCGTCCCGTTCGAGCAGGCCGGCCTCGAACAGGTGCAGCGCGTAGGTCGGCGTCACGTTGACGACGTCGATGTGGTGCCGGTCGCAGTAGGCGACGAGTCCTTCGGCGTCGCGGCGCAGTTCCTCGTCGCAGATGTGCACCTCGTGGCCCTCGACGAGCCAGAGCAGCTCCTCCCAGGACATGTCGAAGGCGAACGAGACGGTGTGCGCGATCCGCAGCCGCCGGCCGCCGGCCGCCGCCACCGTCGGCGCGAAGATCTCCTTCTGGTGGTTGAGCTGCATGTTCGTCAGCCCGCGGTAGGGCGTGACGACACCCTTGGGCCGTCCCGTCGAACCGGACGTGTAGATCACGTACGCGGGATGGTCGAGCCGGTCGGCCCGGTCGCGCGCGAACGCGCCGAGCTCGGCGTCCGAGAGCGGGTCGGCCGAGGTGGCGGCGAGTTCTGCGGCCAGCTCCGGATCGTCCAGTTCCAGCCATCGCACCGCCGAGGACGTCACCCGGTCGGCGCCTTCGGACAGGCCAGCGCCTTCGGCGAGGCCGACACCCTCGGACAGGTCGGCACCCTCGGGCAGGTCGGCACCCTCGGGCAGGTCGGCGAGGTAACGGTGGGTGGCCGCGGTGGTCAGGGCCAGGGTGGCGCCGGCGTCGGCGACCATGCTGGTCAGGCGGGCCGGCGGATGGTCGAGTTCGAGCGGCAGGTAGGCGGCGCCGGTGCGCAGCACCGCGAACAGGGCGACGACCATGTCCAGGGTGCGGCCGAGGCCGAGCGCGACCACCGTCTCGGGGCCGGCGCCGCGGGCGCTCAGCAGCCGGGCGACCTGGTTGACCCGGGCGTCGAGCTCGGCGTAGGTCAGCCGCTGGCCGCCCAGGACGAGCGCGGTCTCGTCGCCGACCGCCGCGGCCCGGGTGGCGAGCAGGTCTGCGATGGTCTCGGTGCCGATCGGTTCGCGCACGAGGGCGGTGTCGCTGGCCAGACGGGTCCGTTCCGCGGGCAGCAGCGGGTCGATCCGTCCGACGGGCGCGTCGAGGTCGGCGACGAGAGTGCCGACGGTGGCGAGGAACCGGTCGAACAGGGCGTGCGCCAGGTCCGCGTCGACGACGTCCGCCCGGTACTCCAGCCGCATGGTGATCCGCGTGCCGGGGGCCAGGACGAACGTCAGCGGGAAGTGGGTGTGGTCGAGGCTCGACCCGGCGATGATGCCGTGGCGGGCGGTGGTCCGCTCGTTCGCCACCTCGTCGATGAAGTTCTGCAGCACGTAGAGCGTGTCGAACAGGACCGGATGCCCGCTGGCCCGCTGGATCTCGGCGAGCCCGAGATACTCGTGGTCGAGCAGGTCAAGGCGGTCACCGGCGACGCGGCGCAGCAGATCCCCGACGGATTCGGCCGGGTCGAGGCGGATGCGCACCGGGACGGTGTTCAGGAACAGTCCGACGACCTCGTCGATGCCGTCCAGGTCGGTCGGTCGCCCGGCGACGGTCGTCCCGAACACGATGTCGTCGCCGCCGGTGACACTGGCCAGGACCAGCGCCAACGCCGTGTTGAAGATCGTGTTGAGGGTGACGCCGTGCGCCCGGGCGGCCGCGCGGGCCGCCGCGGCGGTGCCCTCGGGCACCTCGGCGGTGATCCGCTCCGGTGCGACCGGTGCCAGCCCGCGGGCCGCCGGGATCACCATCGTCGGCTCGTCCAGGCCGGCGAGCGCCGAGCGCCACGCCGCCTCGGCGGCGCCGGTGTCCTGCTCCCGCAGCCAGCCCAGGTAGTCCGCGAACGACGCGCCCACCGTGGTCGCCGCGGTCGCCGGTGCGGTCGCGACCGGCGGTGCGACGCTGTCCTCATCGGCGGCGTAGCGGGTGAGCAGGTCCTCGACGACCAGCGCGCCGGACCAGCCGTCCCACAGCAGGACCTGACGGTTGATGACGAGCCGGTCGAGGTTGTCGGCCAGGTGCAGCAGGGTCAGGCGGAACAGCGGCGGCGCGCAGACATCGAACGGACGGGCCCGGTCGGCCGCCGCGATCTCCCGTGCCCGCTGCTCCCGCAGCGCCTCCGCCAGCCCGGTCAGGTCGATCTCCTCGACCGGCGCCGGCAGGTCCCGGACGATGACCTGCACCGTGTGGGGCAGCCCGTCGCTGAGGAAACCGGCCCGCACGGCCGGGTGGTGGGCCATGAACGCCGTGGTGGCGCGGCGCAGCCGGTCGACGTCCAGACGGTGGTCGAAGTCGAAGGAGAACTGGGCGGTGTAGGCGTCGCTGGTGCGGTCCAGCGCCCACTGGAAGTAGAGCCCCTCCTGCAACGGTGACAGCGGCCAGACCGCGTCGATCCCGGCTGGGAAGGTCTGCGCGATCCGGTTGGTCTGCTCGTCCGACAGTTCGACGAGCGCACGGGACGCCACCACGATCGGCGAGGACGGACCGGTGCCGGGACCAGAGTCGGTGCCGGGACCAGAGTCGGTGTTCGGGGTGGCCAGTGTCGCGAGATCGCCGAGGGCGTCGACGAAGGCGGCGGCGAGGCGGGCGGTGACGTCCGGTGTGAGGATGGTCGTCAGGTAGGTGAACGTGGCCTGCAACCGTGGGCCCCGCGCGGTGTCGACGCAGGCGACGTCGACGGTCAGCGGGTAGCCGACGCCGAGGTCGGGGTCGAAGGCGGCGGCGAGCGCGTCGAACTCGGGGGCCGGGGCGAAGTCGGCGCGTCCGTCGGTGCCGAACCGGCCCAGGTAGTTGAACAGCACCTGGGCGTGTCCGGCCGCGGCGAGGGTGGGTCCGGCCAGCGGGTTGGCGTAGCGCAGCAGGCCGAAACCGATCCCGGCGTCCGGTACCGCCCGCAGGGTCGCGGTGACCGCGGCGAGCACCTCGCGGGCGCAACCGTGGGCGGGGCCGAGGCGTACCGGGGCGATGCTGGTGAACCAGCCGACCGTGCGGGCGAGGTCGACCTCGTCGGTGAGCTCCGTGCGTCCGTGCCGTTCCAGGTCGACGATCAGATCGCCGGAGGGACCCTCCGCCGGGATCGCCTGGCGCAGCGCGGTGAGCAGCACATCGGTGATCTCCGCGCCGGTGGCCGCCGGAACGCCGGTGAGCAGCGCCGATGTCGTCGACACCGGCAGGTCGACCCGCAGCCGTTCGGTGCCGGCGACCGTGCCCACCCGGCCCGAGCGGGACGGTTCGGTGAACGGACGTCCACCGGGGGCGAGGGTGGCCAGCCAGTGGGCCAGCTCGCCGAGGCGTTCGGGTGCGGCGGCGGCCTCGGCGGTGATCCGGGAGAAGGCCCGCAGTGAGGTGCCGACCGGGTCGAGCGCGACCGGCCGCTGGGCGCGCACCGCCGCGTAGGCGTCGGTCAGGTCGTCGAGCAGGATGCGCCAGGACACGCCGTCGACGACAAGATGGTGGGCGACCAGCACCAGCCGTCCGGGCTGGCCGGGGCCGGCGTCGAGCCACACCGCGCGGACCATCGTCGCGGCGTCGGGGTCGAGGCGTCCCGCGGCCGAACCGGACGCGGCGGTGATCGTCGCCCGCAGCGCCGCCGCGTCGAGCCCGGCGGCGTCGATCCGGACGAGCAGGTCCGGGTCGGGGATGCCCGGTGGGTCGATCCGCATCAGCCACACCGACGGCGCCGGACGCAGCAGCCGGGCGCGCAGCCCGTCGTGGTGGGCCAGCAGCGCCTCCAGCGCCGCCCGCAGGCTCGGCTCGTCGGCGTCGGCCGGTGTCCCCACCAGGAACGCCTGGTTGAACCGCCGGATCTGCCCACCCCACTCGGCGAGCCGAGCCACGATCGGCAGCGGCGTCAGCATGCCGAGCGCCTCCTCCCGCGCCGCCCCAGTCGCACCGAAGGCGGTGGACGCGGAGGCGGAGGAGGCAGCAGCGGCGGGCGCGTCCGGGGTGGACGCGGTGGGGGTGCGGGCGGCGACGAGGGCGGCGAGGGCGGCCGGGGTCCGCCGCAGGAACACCTCGCGGGGCGTGACGCGCACGCCTTCGCGCCGGGCCCGGTTGACGAGCCCGATCGCGAGGATGCTGTCGCCGCCGAGGGTGAGGAAATCGTCGTCGACGCCGACCCGGTCCAGGCCCAGCACGGTGCTGAACACCGCGCACAGGGTCCGTTCGAGCTGGGTGCGGCCGGTTCGGGCCGAGGTGGCGGCGCCGAGGTCGGGGGCGGGCAGGGCGGCCCGGTCGAGCTTGCCGTTGCCGGTCAGGGGCAGTTCGGCCAGCGCCACGACGGCCGCGGGCACCATGAAGTCGGGCAGCACGGCCGCGGCCCGGGCCCGCAGCGCCGCCCCATCAACCTGCTGGACGGCGTCGGCGTCGGTCGCGGACGCGACGACATAGGCGATCAGGCGGGCCCGCCCGGCCGCGTCGGGACGCGCGAGGACGACGGCGCGGGCCACCGTCGGATCGGCGGCGAGCACCGCCTCGATCTCCCCCGGCTCGATCCGGAAGCCGCGGATCTTGACCTGGTCGTCGGCCCGACCGAGGTATTCCAGTGTGCCGTCCGGAGCCTGACGGGCCAGGTCACCGGTGCGGTAGAGCCGATCACCGGGTGTGCCGTGGGGATCGGCGACGAACCGGGTGGCGCTCAGACCGGGCCGACCCAAATAGCCCCGCGCGAGCTGCCCACCGCTGACGTAGATCTCCCCGGGCACCCCCGGCGGGACGGGGGTGAGGTGCCGGTCGAGCAGCCGCGTCCGCAGACCGGGGATCGGCACCCCGATCAGCCCACGTCCGCCGTCGTTGTTCTCCACCGGCAGCGGCAGGTAGGTGACGTGCACCGTGGTCTCGGTGATCCCGTACATGTTGACCAGGTGTGGGGCGTCCGGCGCGTGCCGGGCGTACCAGGGGGCGAGCCGGCTCGTGTCCAGCGCCTCCCCACCGAAGATCACCAGCCGCAGGGCGAGCGCGGACGCGGACGTGCCAGGCCCGGCGTCGGCGTCGGCGTCGATGAGGGTGGCGAACGCCGACGGCGTCTGGTTCAGGACGGTGACCGCCTCGCGGACCAGCAGCGCCCGGAACGCCTCGGGTGAGCGGGACACCTCGTGGTCGACGACGACGAGCCGTCCGCCGTGCAGCAGCGGACCCCACAGTTCCCAGACGGAGAAGTCGAACGACACCGAGTGGAACAGCGTCCACACGTCGCGGTCGTCGAAGTGGAACCAGTCCTGGGTGTCGGCGAACAGCCGCACGACGTTGCGGTGTGGGATCAGCGTGCCCTTGGGCCGTCCGGTGGAACCGGAGGTGTAGATCACGTAGGCGAGATGGTCACCGCGCGGGTCGATGTCCGGCGTGGTCGGCGGCTGCTCGGCGAGGGCCGCGACGACCAGCGGATCGTCCAGGGCGAGCAGTGGTATCCCGGTGCGCACCGGCAGCACCGCCCGGTCGACGACGGTCGTCACCGCGCACACCGGGGACGCGTCGCGCAGCATGAACGTGATCCGCTCGGACGGGTAGGTCGGGTCGACCGGCAGGTACGCGCCGCCCGCCTTCTGCACCGCGAGCAGCGCCACGACCAGGTCGATCGACCGGGGCAGGGCGACCGCGACGATCGATTCGAGGCCGACCCCACGTCCACGCAGCACATGGGCGAGCCGGTTCGCCCGCGCGTCGAGCTCGGCGTAGGTGAGCTCCTCCTCCCGCCAGCGCAACGCCACCGCCTCCGGGGCACGTCGCACCTGCGCCTCGAACAGCCGCGGCAACGTGACGTCCAGATCGCCCCCCTCGGACGCCCCCACCAGCTCGGACGGAACACCCGGAACACCCGGAACACCGGGGACGAGCGGGGCAGCCGGGACGGCCGGGTCGGCCGGCCGCGAACCCGCCAGGGCACCGACGGGACGGTCCGGGTCGGCGGCGATCTCGGCCAGCAGGGTGAGCAGCCGGTCGGCGAGGGCGGCCACGGTGGTGGCTTCCAGCAGGTCCGGCTGGTAGCCGAAGGTGAGCCGGGGCCGCTCGCCCGGGATGACCCGGACGGTGAGCGCGTAGTGGGTCGCGTCATGGCCGTCGAGACCGACCAGACGCGGGCCGCCGGCGGGCAGCAGGGTCGCCGGGTCGAACGGATAGGACTCGACGACGAGCAGCGTGTCGAACAGCTCCCCGAGCCCGGCCACCGCCTGGATCTCGGCCAGGCCCAGGTGGTGATGGGCGAACAGGGCGCCCTGCGCTGTCTGCAGATCGGTCATCAGGGCCGCGACCGGCTCGCCGGCGCGCACCGTCACCCGCACCGGCACGGTGGTGACGAACAGGCCGACCATCGTGTCGACCCCCGCCAGCGCCGGCGGACGTCCGGAGGCCGCCGCGCCGAACACGACGTCGTCCCGACCGACCGCCCGCGACAGCAGCACCGCGTGCGCCGCCCGCAGGATCGTCGCGAACGTCAACCCCCGCGCCCGACCAAGCGCGCCAAGCCGCCGGGCCAGCTCCGCGTCGATCTCCCGCTCCACCGTCACCGGGCCGCCCCCACCGGACGCACCGCCCACGGACGCACCGCCCGTCGACGCACCGCCGACGGGTGTCGTGCGATGGCCGCCGCCGGCGAGCAGGGTCGGTGTGTCGAGGCCGGCCAGCGCCGCACGCCAGGCGGCCCGGGCCGCGTCGCCGTCCTGGGCCCGCAGCCAGCGCAGATGGTCGGAGTACGGGCGCGGCGCCGGCAGTCCGGCGCCGGCCAGCGCCGGATCGTCGGCGGCCGCGAGCGTGCACAGTTCACGCAGCAGCAGCGGCAGGGACCAGCCGTCGGTGACGACATGATGGGCGCAGACGGCCAGGGTCGCCGTCTGCGTGCCGGTACGCACCCACAGAAAGCGGATCAGCGGCGGTGTCGCCAGGTCGAACCGTCCGGCCCGGTCGGCTTCGACCAGCCGGCGGGTCTCGGCCCGGGCCTCGGCCGCCGGCCAGCCGGAGAGGTCGACCACGGTCCACTCCGGGTCGGCGGCGGGCAGAACCACCTGCGCCGGCACCCGCCCGTCGGACACGATCGCGGCCCGCAGCAGCTCATGGCGGGCGATCAGCGCCCGCGACGCCGCCCGCAACCGCGCCACATCCCCGACGTCGCACAGTTCCAGGACGAACTGCAGGACGTAGACGTCGGGGCTGTCCTCACCGTCGAGCAGCCGGTGGAACAGCAACCCCGACTGTGACGGTGACAGCGGCCACACCGACGTCGCGGCCGGGAACCGCGCCCGGACGCGGGCCAGCTCCGCCTCGTCCACCGCGAGCTCGATCTCGGTACTGGTCGAGCCGGCGGCGGCGATCGAGCCGGTGGCGTCCGGGATCGCGGGAGCGGTGAGGGTGTCCGGGGCTGCGAGGGCTGCGAGGGCTGCGAGGGCTGCGACGGTCGGGTGGGCGAACACGTCCGCCAGGGCCACCGTCAGTCCGCGGGCGGCGGCCCTGGTGACCATCGAGAACGCCAGGATGCTGTCGCCGCCGAGGTGGAAGAACGAGTCGTCGACGCCGACGCCGGGCTGCCCGAGGACGTCGGCGAAGACGTCACGCAGGATCGTCTCGGCGGCCGTCACCGGTGCCCGGCCGCCGCTGCCGACGGCGCCGAAGTCCGGCGCGGGCAGCGCCCGGCGGTCCAGCTTGCCGTTCGCGGTGGTCGGCAGTGCCGCCAGCACGACGAACGCCGCCGGCACCATGTGCCCCGGCAGCCGGCTCGCCACGGACACCCGCAGCCGCTCGGTCCACTTCCGCTGCCCGGCCGCGGCGGACGACCCGTCCGCGGCGGGGTCCTCGGCCGCGGCGGAGTCCTCGGCCGTGGCGGGGTCCTCGTCCGCGGCGGGCACGACGTAGGCGACCAGGACGCGGCCGGCGGGGCCGTCGTCGCGGACGACGGCGGCGGCGCGGGCCACCGACGGGTCGGCGGCGAGCACCGTCTCGATCTCGCCGAGTTCGATCCGGAAGCCGCGCAGTTTCACCTGGTCATCGGTGCGGCCGGCGACGTCCAGCTCACCGGTGGCGCGCCAGCGGGCGAGGTCGCCCGTGCGGTACATCCGGCGGCTGGGGTCGAACGGGTCCGCGACGAAACGGGTGGCGGACAGCGCCGGCCGGGCCAGGTACGCGTCGGCCACGGCCGGTCCGGCCAGGTAGAGCTCGCCGGTCGCGCCGGGCACGACGGGTGTCAGCGCACCATCGAGCACATAGGCGTGGACGTGCGGCAGGGGGCGTCCGACCGTCGGACGGCCCGGGGTCGCGTCGCCGGCGGGGACGACACCGGTGGTGGCCCAGACGGTCACCTCGGTCGGCCCATAGACGTTGATCACTTCGCGGGCCCGGGCGGTCAGCTCACCGGCCAGGTCGGATGGCAACGGCTCACCGCCGGAAAGGACCCGCACCGGCAGCGGTCCGGGCGCCGCGGCGTCCAGCACCGACCGCCACCGCGACGGGGTGGCCTGCGCGATCGTGACCTCGCCGGCTGTGATCAGCGCCGCGAGCCGCGCCGGGTCCCGGCCCTCACCGGCCTCGACGAGATGGCAGGAGGCCCCCACGGTCAGCGGCGCGAGGAGTTCGACCGTGCTCGGGTCGAAGCCGAGTGTCGTCGCGCCGAGCAGCCGGTCGTCCGGGCCGATGCGTACCGCCGCGACGAACGCCGTGAGGAACACCGCCAGCGACCGGTGGCTGACGACCACACCCTTGGGTCGTCCCGTCGACCCGGACGTGTAGATGACGTAGACGGGACTGTCCGGATGCACCACCGGCGGCCACGTCGGCGCCAGCTCCGTCCCGGGGACGGTGACCGCGGGGTCCGCGGGCACGGTCCCGTCGGCCGCCAGGTGGTCGGCCGTGGGGTCGTCGATCAGCAGCACGACGGTGTCGGACGGGTGGGGCAGCCGAGGCGCGAGAGCACGTGTCGTGACCAGCACGGTCGGGGCCGCGTCGGCGAGCATGAAGGCGATCCGCTCGGCCGGGTAGTCGACGTCGACGGGCAGGTACGCGCCGCCCGCCCGGCCGATGCCGGCCACCGCCACCACCAGGTCGGCGGTGCGGGGTAGCGCCACCGCGACGACCGTCCCGGGCCGCACCCCCCGACCGGCCAGGGCGCGGGCCAGGGTGTCGGCCCGTCCGGCCAGCTCACCGTAGGTGAGGCTGCCCGCCGCGGTGACCAGCGCCGTCCGCCGCGGCGCTCGGGCGGCCTGCTCGGCGAACCGCGTCATCCACGGCACCGCGCTGGCCGCGGCGTCGTGCGTGATGCCCACGGGAACGTCGCCGGTGAGAGCGGCGGTGCTGGTGGGGGCGTTGCCGGCGGCCAGGAGGTGGGCGCGCTCGGCGGGGGCGAGCAGGTCGAGGGTGGCGATCGGGGCGTCCGGGTCGGCGAGCGCGGCGGCCAGCAACCGCGCCAGCCGGGGACCGACCGACTCGGCGAACGTCGCGGACACCACCGCGTCCTGGTAGGTCGTCTCCAGCTCGAACGCACCGGAAGCGCCACCGCCGGTCCCGGTCCCGGTGCTGTCGGGTTCGGTGAACTCGGCGACGAGCAGCAGCGGGAACTGGGCGGTGCCGTTGTGCAGGGGGCGCCGCACGCCGCGCAGGCCGCGGCCGCGCAGCGCCGCCGCGGCCGGCCGGCGCACCGCGATCATCGTGTTGAACAGGCTGGACACCCCGTCGGCCCGGTCCGGGTTGACGGCGCGGGCGACATCGGCGAGGTCGACGTCGGCATGGGCGAAAGCGCCCCGGCAGACCTCGCGGGCACGCAGCAGCAGCTCGGTGAACGTGTCGGCCGGCTCGACGGACAGCCGCAGCGCCAGGCTGTTACCGAAGTAACCCAGGACACCGGCGGTCTCGGCGCCGTCCCGGTTGACCACCGGCGTGCCGACGGTGACGTCGCGGGAGCCGGTGACCCGGTGCAGCAGCGCCGCGTAGGCGGCGAAGACCACCATGAACGGGGTGGCGCCCTGCCGGGCGGCGAAGGCCCGGACCCGCCCCCCCGACTCCCCCGACGCCGGATGGACGACCTGACGCCCACCGTCGGGTCCGCCGCCGTCGCCGACCTGACGGTCGCGGGCGGCCAGGTCGTCCGGGGTGGGGGTGGGCGGGGTGAGCGGCTCGGCCAGCGGGGACAGGGCGGTTCGCCAGTAGGCGAGTCCCGCCTCGTCCGGGCCGTGGTCGGACCAGGCGACGTCGAGGTACTGGCCGCCGGCGGCGGCCACCGCGCCGGTCCCGGTGTCGTAGGCGGCGAGCAGGTCGGTGAAGAAGATGTCCCAGCAGGCGTCGTCCCAGGCGATGTGGTGCGCGGCCAGGGCTAGGGTGTGCCGGTCGTCGTCGTGGCGGATGACGGTGACCCGCAGCGGCGACTCGACCGCCAGGTCGAACGGACGGCGGGTCGCCCGCAGCGCGGCCTGCCGGGCGGCGCTGCGCGGCTCGGGTTCGGCGCCGACGTCGACGCTGCTCCAGGCCGGTTCGACATCGTCGCGGACGACCTGTTCGAGTTCGCCGTCGGCGCTCACCCGGTAGGTGGTGCGCAGAATCTCGTGCCGGCGGGCGACGGTGCGCAGCGCGGCGTGCAGGGCGCCGACGTCCAGGGGGCCGGTCAGGTCGAAGGCCGTCGAGATCGTGTAGGCCAGGCTGTCGGGGCGCAGCCGCGAGAGGAACCACATCCGGCGCTGCCCCGCGCTCACCGGATGGCCCTCGCCGGGCACCCGCGCCGGGCCGCCGGCCGGGCCGGACTCCGGCTCGCGCGCCAGCTCCGCGGCCGCGAGGCGACGACGGAGCAGCTCGCGCTTACGCTGCGCGGAGTCGGGACTGGCCACGGGACATGTCCTTCCGAGACGGGCTGGCGGGCCGCCGGTCGCGATCCGCGGGCATGGCTGCTGGCCCGGGCGCGGAGGCCGGCCGGGCATGACAGTCAGCCCGGAGGTGGCGGCCGGCCGGGTGACGGGGTTCGACCCGGGGCAGGGAACCGGGTCGAGATCGAGGTCGGGGGGGGTGAAAGGAGCTCAGGGGTGGGCGGGGCTGAAGGGGCTGAAGTTGGCTGAAGGGGCTGGGGGGAGCCGGTGGGAGAGCGGACGGCGATGGGGCTGGGCGGCTAGTCGAGGCGGCGCCGCAGCTCCCGCTTGTCGATCTTGCCGACGGCGGTCAGGGGCAGCTCGTCCACGATCGTGAGCAGGTCGGGTTGCATGAACCTGGCCAGGCCGCGGTCGCGCAGGTAGACCTTGAGCTCGCGCAGTCGCAGTGACGCGCCGGCGACGAGCACGATCACGGCCCGCACGGATTCGCCGACCTGTTCGTCGGCGGCCGCGATGACCGCGGCCTGGACGATGGCGGGATGGGTGAGCAGATGCTCCTCGAGTTCGGTGGCGGAGACGTTCTCCCCACCCCGGTTGATCACATCCTTGATGCGTCCCTCGACGACGAGGTGGCCCTCGGCGGTGCGCCGCACCAGGTCGCCGGTGCGGTAGAAGCCGTCCGGGGTGAACGCGGTCGCGTTGTGCTCGGCCGCCCGGTAGTAGCCGCGGATGGTGTAGGGCCCGCGGGTCCACAGTTCACCGGTCGTCCCCGGGGGGACGTCCACCCCGTGCTCGTCGACGACCCGGATCTCGTCGGCGTCGTCGAGCGGGCGGCCCTGCGTGGTGCAGGCGATCTCGTCACCGTCGTCCGGCCGGGTGTAGTTGAGCAGGCCCTCGGCCATCCCGAACACCTGTTGGACGCTGGCGCCGAGCACCGGTCGGATCTGCCGGGCGAGCTCGGCGTCCAGCTTCGCGCCACCGACCTGCAACAGCCGCAGGCTGGTCGTGTCCGGACCCTCCCAGCCGGCGGCCAGCACCCAGATCCGGGCCAGTGTCGGGACGACCGCGGTGACCGTCACCCCTTCGCGGGCGATGAGCCCGAAGGCGATCTCCGGACTCGGCGCGGGGGCCAACACCACCTTCGCACCCACACCGAACGCGCCCAGCAGGCCCGGGCAGGCCAGCGGGAAGTTGTGCGCGGCCGGCAACGCGACCAGGTAGACGTCGTCGGCGGTCAGCCCGCACACCCGGGCGCTGGCCGCCGCGTTGAAGGCGTAGTCCCAGTGGGTGCGCGGGATGAGCTTCGGTTTGCCGGTCGTGCCACCCGAGATGAGCAGCACCGCGACCCCCGCCGGGTCGATCGGTTCGGCGCTGGTCACGGGCCTGCCGGCCCGGGCCGCGGCGCCGGCGGCGGCGACGGTGGCGAGCCCGGTGAACCGGCCGGCGTCCCCGGCCACCAGCACCTGGCGCACCGACGGGACCGCCGCCACGATCTCCTCGGCGAGCACCCGATGGTCGAACCCCTCGTGCGCGTCCGGGATCGCGTACGCCACCGCACCGCAGAGCCGGGCGAGATGTTCGATCTCGACCCGGCGGTGCGCGGGCAGGGTCAGCACCGGAATCACACCGAGGCGCACCAACGCGAACAGCAGCGTCACGAACTCGATCCGGTTCGGCAGGTGCACGACCACCCGGTCGCCCGCGACCAGACCCAGTTCCGTCAGGCCCGCGGCCAGATCGTCGACGGCCTCGTCCAGCTCCCGGTAGGTCAGCCGGACGGGCTCCTCGAACGACCCGCCGACCAGCGCGGTCCCGGTGGCGTACCGGACGGCCCAGTCGCGCAGCCGGTCCGCGAGCGGCCCGCCCTGCCAGTGCCCGTCCGCCTGGTAACGCCGCGTGAACTCCGCCGGCCACGGGACGAACCCGTCGACCGTGCGATGCGCGTCGGTGAGCGCCGCCGGATGGCTCATGCCGCGTCTCCCACCGGGTCGGCCTCGTCCCCGAGGCGCAGCTCGATCTCGTCGTCGGACAGGCTGGCGATCTCCCAGGCGATGGACGCGACCCGGTCGAGTCGTCCCGGGGTTCGTTCGGCCGTGCGCATCGCGGCCGCGAGCCCGGCCACCGTCGGCGTGCCGAACAGCATCCGCACCGACACCTCGGAGGTGTCGAGTTCGTCGCGCAGCCGGGTGACGACCGAGGTGGCCAGCACCGAGTCCCCGCCGACGGTGAAGAACTCGTCGGTGACACCGCAGGTGCCGCCGAGCAGGTCCTGCCAGACCAGCAGGATCATGCGCTCCAGGTCGCTGCTCGGCGCGGTCACCGGACGCGCCCCGTCGGCCGCCGACCCGAGCAGTGCGGCGGCGGCCGTACGGTCGATCTTGCCGTTGGCGCTCAGTGGCAGCGCCGGGACGACCACGATCCGGTCCGGCACCATGTGCGGCGGCAGCAGCCCACCCACCTGCCCCCGCAGCCAGACCTCGACCGGCTCGTCCCGCGCCCCGCCCGCCGCATCCGGCGCGTCCGAGAACCGTGGCGCGTCCGAGAACCGCGGGTCGAGGACGACCGCCGCGCCCAGGGAGGCCGTCGACCGGGTGCCCGGGGCGGCGGACCCGCTGGTCCCGCTGGTGATGGCGGCGACGGCGGCGTGCACGCCTGGCACGGCGGCCAGGGCGCTTTCGACCTCGCCGAGCTCCACCCGGAACCCGCGGATCTTCACCTGGTGGTCGCGGCGGCCAAGGAACTCCACCGTGCCGTCAGGCAGGTAGCGGGCCAGGTCGCCGGTGCGGTACCAGCGGGAACCGTCGTGGGTGAGGAAACGGTCGGCGGTGCGCTCGGGATCGCCGCGGTAGCCGGCGGCGACGCCGTCCCCGCCGATCCACAGTTCGCCGGTGACCTGGTCGGGGCAGTCCCGGCCGAGCGGGTCGACCACGCGCAGCCGCACGTTGCGCAGCGGCGTGCCGTAGGGCACCGAGCTCCACCGCTCGGGCACCGGCACACCCCCGACGACCTCGCAGACGGTCGAGTGGATGGCCGTCTCGGTCGTCCCGCCGAGCCCGAGGAACCTGGCGTGCGGGGCGAGGGCGGCGAGGCGTCCGGGCAGGTCGACGCCGACCCGGTCCCCGCCCAGCAGCACCGCCCGCAGACCGCCGACCGCGGACGACGGCCCGCCACCAGCCGCCGCGGTCGCCGCGGTCGCGGTCGCCGTTGTCAGGAGCAGGTCGAGGACGGCCGGCACGCAGTTGAGGATCGTGACGCCGTGCGCGGTCACCAGCTCGACCCAGCGGGTCGCTTCCCGGCGCGCCGCCTCGTCGACGAGGACGACCGCGCCGCCCGCGCCCAGCGGCGCGAACAGGTCGAACACCGACAGGTCGAAGTCGAGGGCGGAGACGGCGAGCGTCCGGTCGTCCGCCCCGATGCCGAGGCGTTCGACCAGGTCGTCGATGGTGTTCATGGCCGCCCGGTGCGACACCTCGACACCCTTGGGCTCGCCGGTGGAACCGGAGGTGAACAGCACGTACGCCGGCTCGTCCAACCGGGTCTGGTCCTGCGACGCGGCGCGCACAAGCCGCCCGGCGCCGCTGGCCGCGTCCACCGTCGGGCCGACCAGATCGGTCAGGGTCACACTGGTCACGCCGGTGGGCCAGACCGCACCGTCCGCCCGGTCGGCGGTGGTGATCGCCACGGTGAGTCCGGCGGTGGCCACGATCCGGGCGATCCGCGCCGACGGCTGCTCCACGCCGATGGGCACGTAGGTCCCACCCGCCGCGAGCACGCCGAGCACGGCGACGACCTGCGCGGACCCCTTGGGCAGGCTGACGCCCACCAGGTCACCCGGACGGACACCTCGGGCGACCAGGCCCCCGGCCACCGCCCGGGCCCGCGCGGCGAGCTGCCCGTACGTCAGCGCCTCGCCCGCCGCGACCGGCCCGTCCGCCATGGTGGCGGCGGCCGGCGAGCCCAGCAGGGCGGGGGCGTCAGGTGTCCGGGCGGCGTGGGCGAAGAAGCCCTCGTGCAGCAGCCGGGTCGAACGTGGCCCGGCGACGGCGCCGACCCGGGCGCGCACCGCCCGCGTCGCGTCGTCGAGCAGCACGTCGACCGGCAGATCCCAGGCGAGCTCGCGTACCAGCCGTTCGAAGGCGGCGAACATGGCGTCGACGACACCGGGGGCGAACGCGTCCTCGCGGACATCCCAGTTGATCAGCAGGCCGCCGTCCACCTCGGTGACCTGCGCGTCCAACAGGACCTGCGGGCCCTGCGAGATGATCCACCCGGGACGCCCGAACGCCGTGCGCACCGCCGGGTCGAACAGTTCGCCGAGGCCGAGGGCACTGGTGAACACGATCGGGGCGAGCAGCCGCTCGCCGCGGGCCCGGCCGGCGTCGCGCAGCACCTCCACCCCGGAGTAGGCGGCGTGGGCGGCGTCGGCGTGCAGCCGGGACTGGATGCGCCGCGCCCGCTCGACGAACGGCACCCGGGCGGTCAGGTCGACCTCGAGCAGCACCGAGCTGGTGAAGTCGCCGACCACCCGGTCGATGTCCGGATGCACCTGCTCACGGTCGAACAGCGGCACGTTGAGCACGAACCGGCTCTGGGCGCTCCAACCGCCGATGACCTCGGCGAACACGGTCGCCACCGCCACCGCCGGGGTGACTCCGCGCCGGTGCGCCGATCGGCCGAGCTCCTCGCGGGCCGCCCGCGCCAGCCAGACGTGCCGGCGGGTCACCCGGGTCGGAATGTCGTCGCCGGACGCGACCGCGCTCGAGGCCAGCGGCAGTTCCGGCGCCCCTGGCAGGCTCGGCAGCCGGTCCTGCCAGGCCTGGCGGGCCTGCTCGGCCGCCAGCCGGCGGGCCGTCGCCCGCTGCTCGCGGTACTCGCGGTAGGTGTAGCCCGGTGCCGGCGCCACCGCCCCACCGGAGGCGGTGTCCTCGGGGTGGGCGTAGAGCTGGGCCAGGTCGGCGAGCAGGACACGGTAGCTCACCGCGTCGGCGGCGACCATGTCCACGTCGAGGTGCAGTCGGGTGGCCCCGTCGGGCAGCAGGCTCAGCGCGGTGGAGAACACCTCGCCGTGCTCGATGTCGAGCATCTGGTGCGACAGTTGGTCACGGACCGCGTCAAGCCGGGCCCGCACGCTGGCCTGGTCGAGGGCACGCAGATCGTGGACGGTGAGCCCACGCCAACCCGACTCCGACTCGACCCGCTGGGCACCGTTGTCGGTGATCCTCGTCCGCAGCGCCTCGTGCCGCGTCACCAGCCGGCGGATCGCCGCGGCGAGACGGTCGGGGGCGACGTCACGGCCGTCGAACTCGGTGTAGAGGTGGGCCGCGACACCGCCGAGGGGCTGGCCTCGGTCCCGGCCGACCCAGTAGGCGTGCTGCATGAGCGCCAGCGGGAACTCGCCGTCGACCGCCCTGTCGCCCTCGCCCTCGCCCTCGGCACCTTCCTCGTCCGACCTGCCGGACGCGCCGTTGGTCGCGGGCACGGCGGAAGCCACGGGTGCGTCGGGGTCCGTGGGAGCGGCACCGCCACGGGTGGCCTTCGACCGGGCCGCCGCGGCCCGATCACCCAGGATCTTGGACCAGCCGTCGAGGGTGGGATTCTCGGCCAGCTCACCGAAGGTGACCGCCAGGCCGTCGCGGCGCCAGGCACCGACCGCCTGGATCAGCGCGATGGACTCCAGACCCAGCTCGAACAGGTTGTCCTCGTCGCCGACGTTGGCCGGCTCCTCGTCGATCAGGCCGGCGACGAGGCGACGCAGGTCCTCACGGTCGGGGCCAGGGCCAGGGCCGGGGTCGGCGCGGGCCACCAGGAAACGGCTGACGCTGCGCAGCTTCTCGCGGGTCTCCTCGAGCTCACGCTCTGGCCGGGACGCCTCGACGATGCCGGCGCCGGCCCGCAGCCAGGTCCGTCCGTCCTGCTGGTAGGCCGAACGCAGCACGAGCGCGGCGTCGAGCGAACCGTCCGCGTCGACGCTGAGCACCGCGCCGCTGTACACCCCGCGCGGCTGCGACTCGTAGCGCCGGATCGCGGCGAGGGCGTCGGCCTTCGGGATACCCGAGGCGGTGATCGACGGGAAGACCGCGGCCATCGCGTCCCAGGCGTCGTGCCCGGGGGTGAGCTGGCCGCTGACCCGGGAGGCCAGGTGCTGCACGCTGCCGCGGTCGAGCACGGACATGAACTCGTCGACGACCAGCGACCCCGGCCGGCACAGCGGACGCAGCTCCTCCTGCGCGGCCTGCACCGACACGGCGTGCTCGTAGATCTCCTTCGGGTCGGCCAGCAGCGCCGCACGGCGCGCCCGGTCGGCGGCACCGTCATCGGCGGCCCCACCGTCACGTGCCGTGGTGCCGGCCAGCGGCTGGGTGGAGACCCTCCCGTTCGCCGCGACCTCGACGACCGTCTCCGGGCTGAACCCGCAGACCCGCAGACCACCGAGGTCCAGCAGGAACGACCGGGCCGGGGTGTTGCCGCGCCGGCCCCGCTCATAGGTGGCGATCAGATCCACCGGCCCGTCCACCGGGACCACCCGGGACATGATCATCTTACGCAGCCGGCCGGCCTGGATGTCGGCGACGGCCCGCGCGACGTTCGCCTCGTACCGCGCCGCACCATGCTCAAGATCCGCGAACGCCGACCCGCCCGCCGCCGCGGCCACCGTCGTCCCCGCGGCGGTCACCGCCCCCGCGATGGCGGCGCCCTCGGCCGCGACGGCGGCCAGCTGGCGGGCGAGCTTGTCCAGGTCCGCACGGGCGACCGCGCGCAGCAGGGCGCCGGCCGCCGTCAGCCGCGTCTCCCGGGCCGGGACGACCAGATGCACCAGCGGCTCAGCCGACACCGGGCCGGGCAGGCCCGCCAGCCGCGGGCCGAGCTCGAAGCCCGCCACCCCGTAGGCGCGCCACCCGACGAACGGCAGGTCGGCCAGGACCCGGGCCAGTGCCCGCAGCGGGTCGTCGCCCACCGGCTCGCCCCGCCAGGTGCTGCCGGTGCGGTAACGGATCTCGTCCCAGTAGACGATGATCTCGCTCAGGACACCGGTGCCGATGCTCCACTCACCCTCGCGCTCGTAGACGGTGAAGGGCGCCTCGGCGGCGCGCACCAGACCCACCGCGGCGGCGAGTGGGTCAAGACCGAGCGCGAGGGCGCGCTCGTGGTAGGTCCGGGGCGCGGTCATCGGGTCGCGCCGGAACCCGCGCCGTCGGGCTGCCGCTGCGCGTCGGCGTCGGCGTCGGCCGCACCGGGCTCGTCGGTCACGTCGGCGCCGGCCGCGGCCTCCTGATCCGCCGCCATCCGGGCGATGAGGCTCGCCGGGCGCAGATCCGTCCAGTGGGTCTCGACGTAGTCGAGGCAGGACGCCCGATCGGTCGCACCGTGCACGATGCGCCAGCCGGCCGGAACCGGCACGAACGTCGGCCACAGCGAGTGCTGCTCCTCGACGTTCACAAGGACGTAGAAGCTGCCGTTCTCGTCATCGAACGGGTTCGTCGACATGCGGATCCCGGCTCCTCGGGTTTCGGCTCACAACGATGAGACAATCGTTCAGGTAAGCTTTACTTAAGTTACGGGCATGAGTCCAGCCCTTTGAGAAGAAAATTCCAACGCGACACTCACAGGGAATGCCGCGCTAACTCAGACGACCGGCTTCCACTCGGACAGTGCGCGGAAGCCGTTCGATCGTTGTCGGACGGTGTGCGATGACAAGCAGCGTGCGTCCGGGCCGTAGCCGTTCGACGGCGTCCTCCAGCCGCTGGGCCGCCTGTGGATCGAGGTCGGCGGTCGCCTCGTCGAGCACCAGCACCGGCGGGTCGACCAGGGCCGCCCGCAGCAGGCCGACGATCTGGCGTTCCCCCGCGGACAGCCGCTCGCCACGGGCGCCGAGGTCCGCGTCCAGCCCACCGTCAAGCCCGTCGACCCAGTCGGTGAGGCCGAGTCGCGCGACGGCGTCGCGCATCGCGTCCCGGTCCGGCGTACCCGGGGTCAGGGCCAGGTTCTCGGCCAGCGTGCCGCTGATCAGATGCACCTGCTGTGGGACGAGCACAATGCGCGCCCGAACCTCGGCCGGATGCACCGTACGCAGGTCGACTCCGCCGAACCGGACCACACCGGAATCCGGTTCGTAGAGTCCGGTGAGCAGCTTGGCCAACGTGGTCTTACCCGAGCCGGTGACGCCGATCAGTCCCGCCCGGTCACCCGGTGGAAACGCCACCGACACATCCCGTACGACGTCGGTGTCCCCGTAGGCGAACGTGAGCCCCTCGGCCGCCAGCTCCCCGCGCTCCGGCAACCCACCACCCACGACGACGGTGGCGTCCGCGGTGGTGCTGGCGTCCAGCGTGGTCGCTGGCGGCGGTGCGCCCACGGGTGGCAGGACGGTGAGCAGGTCCACCAGGCGGGCGAGGCCGACCCGGGCCTGCTGCGCCTGGCCGGCGAGCCCGGACAGGGCCAGCAGGTTCTCGAACAGGTTGCGGGTGGCGACGACGAACACGACGACCGTGCCGACCCCGAGATGACCTCCCCGCACCAGCCAGACCCCGAGCAGCAGCAGCGCCGCCGTGGCCAGGCCCTCGAGCGCGGCGAACAGCTCCAGACGGCACTGCGTGTCGATGGCCCGCTCGTTCGCCGCGCGCAGCTCGTCGTTGTCCCCGCGGAAGCGGCGCACCCATTCGTCCGGGCGGCCCGGCGCCACCAGCGCCTCGTGCGCGGTGAGGGTCTCGGTGAAGGTCGCCGTCATCGTCGCGTCCGAGGCGGCCTGCCGGCCGAACGTGCCCGCGGCGCCGGCGTTGAACCAGAGCAGCACCCCGGCCGCCAGCGGCAGGAACAGCGCGACGAGCAGCAGTGTCAGCAGCCACGAGTAGACCAGCAGCAGGCCGATCGTCAGGATGACGGTGAGCGTGATGCCGATCAGGTTCGGTAGCTGGTCCCGCAGGAACAGCGTCAGGTCGGCGATCTCACCGGTGGAGCGGCGCAGCAGGTCACCGGTGCGATGGGCCTCGAGGAAGCGCAGCGGTGCGGCGGCGAGCCGTTCGACGACCAGATCCCGCAGCCCCCGGATGGTCCGCTCACCGGCCCGCGAGAGCAGCACCTCGGACTGCCGCAGCAGCAGCATCCGGGCCACCACCACGGCGGCCAGCACGACGACCGCCCACCACAGCCGGGATCGGTCGCGGTCGGTCACCGCGTCCACACCCCAGCCGATCACCGGTGCGATCGCGACCACCGCGGCGGTGCTGGCGAGACTGGCCAGCACCGCACCGGACACGATCACCCGGTGCGGCCGCAGATACGGCCAGAAACGCCGGAACACCCTCTTGGTCGAGGGTTCGGCCGCCAGCTCACGCAGCTCAGCCATGACCACCACCCACCGGGACGCGCGTGTCGGCGCCGCCGGCCGCCTCGGTCTCGCCAGCCGCCTCGGTCTCACCGGCCCGGGTCTCGGCGGCCAGGGTCTCGGCGGCCAGGGTCTCGGCGGCCAGGGTCTCGGGGTGGACGGGGGCGCCGTCCGGGCCCAGGCGCAGGACGCGGTCGGCGGCGGCCAGCACGGACGGACGATGCGAGATGACGATCAGGGCGGCCCGCGGGGCCCAGGCCCGCAGCCGGCGCAGGATGGTGGCCTCGGTGTCGGCGTCCACCGCGGCGGTGACATCGTCGAGGATCAGTACGTCCGGTCGGCCGAGCAGGCCACGGGCCAGCGCCAGGCGTTGGCCCTGACCACCGGAGACCGTCGCGCCGCGTTCACCGAGGGAGGTGTCGTAGCCCTCGGGCAGGCTCGCCACGAAGCCGTCGACCGCGGCGACCTCGGTCGCCCCGCGCATCGCCGCCAGGTCGAACTCCCGGCCCACCCGCAGGTTGTCGGCCACGGTGCCGGCGAGGATCAGGGGCCGCTGCGGGACCAGCCCGATCCGGGCGGACAGCTCCACCCGGGCGACCCGGCGCAGGTCCACCCCGCCGAGGCTGACCGTGCCGGTCTCGGGGTCCTCCAGCCGGCACAGCACCCGGGCCAGCGTCGTCTTGCCGCTGCCGGTCGGGCCGGTGACCGCGACGAACTCGCCGGGGCCGACCCGCAGGTCGAGCGGGCCCAGCACGCGGCGGCCGTCGCGCACCGCGGTGATGGCCTCGGCGACCAGCGCACCCTCGGCCGGTGGCACCTCGCCACCCGTCGGGTCGTCGGCGCTGACCGCGGTGTCGAGCACCTCGGCGATCCGGGTGGCGGCGACCCGGGCCTGCCCGCGTGAGGACAACAGGTCCACCGCGATCGTCACGGCCAGCGTCAGTGTGGTCATCCAGGAGGTGAAGGCGACCAGACCGCCGATGGTGAGGTCGCCGTGCAGCGCGGCGGTGCCCCCGATACCCAGGCCCGCCGCGATCGCGAGCCGCGGCACCGCCGGCGGGACGGACGTCCACGCCGCCGAGATCCGCGCGGCGACCATCGTGTGCTCGGTGAGGGCGGCGCTGCGCTCGTGGTGGCGGCGCACCAGTTGGGCCTCACCGCCGATGCCCCGCACGGCGGCGCTGGCCGTCAGCAGGTCGTCGACGGCGTCGGCACGGGCCCCGAACGACTCGGACAGCCGGTCGTTGGCCACGTCGAACCGGGCGGGAAAGTAGGCGTTGGCCAGCGCCACCAGCGGGATCGTCACGATCCCGACGACCAGCAGCAGCGGATCGAGCAGGGCGAACGCGGGCAGCACCACCACGATCGTCACCGCGATCCGAATCCAGATCGACAGGCTCTGCACCCACAGCCGGATCAGGTCGACGTCCCGGGTGGCGCGCATCGCGAGGTCACCGCGGCCGTAGCGGGCCAGCGCCGGCCGGTCGAAGGCGGCCACCCGCTCGACGATCGAGGCCCGCAGCCCATGCGCGACGCGCGCCGCGGCCCGGCCCGACCAGCGCAGCCCGCCGATCCCGCCGAGGGTGAAGGCGACCGCGACCAGAGCCGTGGGAATCGCCCACCGCACGGTCTCGTCCACCGAGCCCGGCGTGATCCCACGGTCCAGCGCCCGCTGCACACACCAGGGCAACGCGAGCATGGCGCCCTGTTGGACGACCGTGGCCAGGGCGCCGAGGGTGAGCTCGCGCCGCTGACGCCGCAGCCGCTCACGCAGCAGCCGTCTGCCCGTCGAGCTGTTCACAACCCAGCACCATCCGTCCTGCCTGCGGCTTACCCGGCTCCTTGCGCCCGCGGTCGCATTCCGGAATTTAGGTACAGGTAACCTAAGTCCCTGGCTGCGCGTCAACCGTTGTGACCGCCCGAGCCCGCCGTCGCCCCTACGCCCACCCCGACCACGGCATCGTCGCCGTCCGTCACCGGCTCGGTCGAGGTGCTCGTGGCGTCCGCCGTCGGGTCGGGGGTCTCGTCCACGCTCGCCGGTGCGACCCGGGCGACCTGGCCGGCCCGGGAGCGCAGCGGGATGACCAGCGGCGTCTCGGATTCCGGGTCGGTGATGACCCGGCAGGCGAGACCGAACACCTCCTCGACGAGCTCAGCGGTCACGATCTCGTTCGGTGGGCCCTGGGCGACGATCCGCCCGTCACGCATCGCCACCAGATGCCCCGCGTAGCGGCTGGCCTGGTTGAGGTCGTGCAGCACCGCCACCAGGGTGTGACCGCCGTCGACGAGCAGGTCGGCGCACAGGTCGAGCACCTCGATCTGGTGGGCGATGTCGAGGAAGGTGGTCGGCTCGTCCAGCAGCAGGATCGGCGTCTGCTGGGCGAGCACCATGGCCAGCCACACCCGCTGGCGCTGCCCACCGGAGAGCTCGTCCACCGCGCGGTCGGCGAGTTCGGTGAGGTGGGTGCGCGCCATGACGGCGGCGACGACCTCCTCGTCCTCACGTGACCACTGCCGCAGCAGCCGCTGGTGCGGGTAGCGGCCGCGGGCGACCAGGTCTGCGACGGTGATGCCGGCCGGCGCCGTCGCAGACTGGGCGAGCAGCCCAAGCCGGCGGGCGACCTCCTTCGTCGGATACGACGAGATCAGTTCGCCGTCGAGATGGACGGCCCCCGCCTTCGGCCGCAACAGTCGGACCAGCGCGCGCAGCAGCGTCGACTTGCCGCAGGCGTTCGGCCCGACGATGACGGTGAACTCCCCGTCCGGGATCTCGATGTCCAGCCCGCTGGCCACGACCCGCCGGTCATACGCGAGTGTCAGTTCGTGCGCGCTCAGCCGCGTCATCGGCCGCCCTCTCTCCCACCGTCGGATGCGTTCCGCCCTGCCCGTGCCCCTTGCCCTGCCCGTGCCGCCCGTGCCGCCCGTGCTGTCATCCGGGTCGCCGTTGCCGGACGAGCAGGACGGCCAGATAGGCGCCGCCGACCACGGCGGTCGCCACCCCCACCGGCAGCTGGGTGGGGGCGAACAGCCGCTGCGCCGCCAGATCGCTGACGGCGACCAGGGCCGCGCCGGCCAGCGCGGTCGCCACCAACGGCGGCGCCGACGCCCCGCACAGCCAGCGGGCCAACGGCGGCGCGGTCAGCGCGACGAAACCGATCGGCCCGGCGGCGGCGGTCGCGCCCGCCGCCCGCGCCGCCCCGCCCGCGCTCAGCGCCGCCCGGCGCCGGCCGCCCCCCCCCCCCCGGGCCTGCGCGGGGTCGGCCCCCCGGTCCAGGTAGGCAAGCCGGCGCCCCAGCCACAGCGCGAGTGGCACCAGGACGACCAGCGCCGCCGCGAGTGGACGGACCTGCTCCCAGCCGCGGCTGTTCAGACTGCCGATCAGCCAGATCTGGGTGTTGACCGCGTCGGCCAGCTCGGCCCTGGTGATCAGATACGAGT
This sequence comes from Frankia sp. AgPm24, assembly GCF_023243055.1. Classification (NCBI taxonomy): domain Bacteria; kingdom Bacillati; phylum Actinomycetota; class Actinomycetes; order Frankiales; family Frankiaceae; genus Frankia; species Frankia sp. AgPm24. Next base: position 58,105 of record NZ_JALKFW010000167.1, read on the forward strand.
TGACCGACGACAGCAACGCACCGGCCGCGATCCCGATCAGCACCAGCCGCGGCCCGGCGACACCCCGCCGATGCGCCAGCAGGTAGACCAGCGCCCCGGTGATCACCCCGCCGACGACCGCGCCGAACGTCGCCTGCCCCGCCGTGCCATGCAGCACCAGCAGAACCACGATCGCCCCGGTGGCGGAGCCGGTGGTGAACCCGAGGATGTCCGGGCTGCCGAGCAGGTTGCCCGACACGCTCTGGAAGATCGACCCGCTCAGGGCGAGCCCCGCCCCGACCAGCAGACCGGTGAGCAGCCGCGGCAGCCGCAGCGAGTTGACCACGAAGTCGTTGCCACCGCTGCCGTGCCCCGCCAGGGTGCGCACGACATCGGCGAACGGGATCGGGTAGTCACCCGTTGTCAGCGCGGCCACCCCGGCGACCAGCACGGCCACCGTGAACGCCGCGCTGATGGTGATCGACCGCGGGGAGATCCGCACCGATACCGCGTCCCCACCGAACCGCCGAACCCGGACGATCCGACCAGCCCCCAGCACCGGCCCGGCCACCTGCGGTCTGGGCGCCTGCGGGTTGGTCACCCGCGGGTTGGTCACCCGCGCGGAGTTCATGCGCGTGCCAGCCGGGCGCGGCGGCACAGCGCGATGAACACCGGGGCGCCGAGGAAGGCCGTGACCACACCGACCCGCAGCTCACCCGGCGCGACGACAAGTCGGCCGATCAGGTCGGCGCCGAGCAGCAGCACCGCGGCGAGCACGGCGCAGTACGGCAGCACCCAACGCTGGTCGGTCCCCACGATCGCCCGGGCGATATGCGGGACGGCGAGGCCGACAAAGGCGATCGGCCCGGCGGCGGCGGTGGCCGCCCCGCACAGCAGCACCACCGCGAGCGCACCGAGCAGCCGGGCCCGGTTCAGGTGGACGCCGAGGCCGCGGGCGGCCTGTTCGCCAAGCGCGAGCGCGTTCAGGGAGCGGGCCTGGCTGGCCGCCAGCAGCAGACCGACGACGATGAACGGCCAGATCGTCGACAGCGCCGGCGCGCCCGGTGCGGCCAGCGACCCGACATCCCAGAAGCGAAACCGGTCGAACGCGGTCGGGTCGAGGATCAGGATCGCGTTGACCACCGCGCCGAGCAGCGCCACCGCCGCCGCCCCGGCCACCACCAGGTTCGCCGGCGTGTCCGCCCCGCGCCCGGCCGTGCCGATCGCGAACACCGCGACCGAGGTGAGCGCCGCCCCGCCGAACGCGAACCAGACGTAGCCTGCCGTGCTCGTCACCCCGAGCGCCGAGATGCCCAGCGCGACCGCGGCCGAGGCGCCCATGCTGATCCCGAGCAGCCCCGGTTCGGCCAGGTCGTTGCGGGTCAGGGCCTGGGTGACCGCCCCGGACACCCCCAGCGCCGCGCCGACCGCGAGCCCGAGCAGCGTGCGGGGAACCCGCAGGTCGTGCACGATCACGGCCGCCTTCGACCCGTCGTTGTGCCACAGAACCCGCCAGACCTCGGTGAACGGCACCCGGTTGGCCCCCAGCCACAGGCTGAGCAGGCACACCACCGCCAGCACCACCAGTGCCGCCACCAGCCCACCAACCCGCCGCCGCACCGCCGCCGCACCCGTGATCGTCGGACTCGGGGGCCGGATCGGGGGCGTCGCTGTCGGGGTCGTCGCTGTCAGGGGTGTCGCCGCCGCCGCGTGGTCGTGCACGTGGACGGCGCCGGCCAGGGTCGCCCCGGCCGGACCGTTGTGCGCGACAGTTCGCACCGACGTGCCTCACAATCCACCCGTGGAGTAAAGATAGGTTAACTTGCCAACCAGCGACGGTATCCGTGCTCCGGCCGTTGCGTCCAGAGGGTCGCCGGCGTCATCCGAGTCACGGCCGGCACTCCGGCCCCCGTCAGCCCCTGTGCCCCGGCTGCCGGCACCGCCCGCGCCGCACACCCGCGCACCCCTCCCCATGCCCGACCATCCACAGGTAGCGGACAGCCCGCCCACAGACACCGTCGGCAGCCAGGCCCGGTGGCGTGACCAGGGCCTCAACCAGGGCAGCGGCCCTCCCGATTCCCTTGACATGCCACGAGCCCACCCCGAAGATGGATAAGATAAGGTAAGGCTACCTTAACTTATTTCATTCTCGCCATACCACCCTCGCCAGCAGACGAAGCGATTCGCTCAGCGACCGGAGGATCAGTGACCGGAGGATCGGCTGTGGCAAGACGTCCGGCGTCCGCAGACAACGGCATTCTGGACCTCGTCGGAGTCGGATTCGGCCCCTCGAACCTGGCTCTGGCGATCGCCATCGAAGAACACAACGCGGCGCGGTCCCCGCAGGACGCGCTGAACGTGTCGTTTCTGGAACGACAGACCAGCTTCGGCTGGCACCGCGGCATGCTGCTCGAGGGCGCGACCATGCAGGTGTCCTTCCTGAAGGACCTGGTGACCCTGCGCAATCCGGCCAGCGACTTCAGCTTCCTGTCATTCCTGCACGAGCAGAACCGACTGGTCGACTTCATCAACCACAAGACGCAGTTCCCACTGCGCCAGGAATTCCACGACTATCTGGAGTGGGCCGCCCGCCGGCTCGACCATCTGGTCAGCTACGACCTGCGGGTCGTCGATCTGCGTCCCGTCCTGGTCGACGGCGAGATCGCCCTGGTCGATGTGGTCGCGGTCCGCGGCGACACCGGGGAGACGGTCATCCACCGGGCTCGCAACGTCGTTCTGGCCGTCGGGCTCGAACCACAGGTGCCCGCGGGCATCGACCTCGGTGAACGGGTCTGGCACAACTACGACCTGCTGCACCGGGTGGCCAGCATGCCGGCCACCAGCCGTGAGCGGTTCGTCGTCATCGGCGCCGGCCAGAGCGCGGCCGAGGTCACCGAGTTCCTGCACACCCGCCATCCGGCGGCCGAGGTGATCGCCGTCTTCGCCCGCTACGGCTTCAGCCCGGCGGACAACAGCGCTTTCGCCAACCAGATCTTCGACCCGTCCGCCGTCGACGACTTCTTCACCGCGCCACCCGCGGTGAAGGAGATGCTTTCCAGCTACAGCCGCGGCACCAACTACTCGGTGGTCGACATCGACCTGATCGACGAGTTGTACCGGCGGATGTACCAGGAGAAGGTGCACGGCCGCGAACGCCTGCGGATGATGCGCGCCTCCCGCCTGCTCGACCTGCGCCCCCTGGCCGACGGCGTGTCCCTCGACGTCGAGTTCCTGCCCACCGGCACCCGGGAGACCCTCGAGTCGGACATCGTCGTGTTCGCCACCGGCTACCGCTCCCGCGACCCGCGCCAGCTACTCGGCACCCTGGCCGAACACTGCCCGTCGGACGCCACCGGGCACCCCCACATCGGACGTGACTACCGCCTGCGCACCGACCCCGGCACCACCGCCGGCGTCTACGTCCTCGGCGCCACCGAGCACTCCCACGGCATCTCCTCGACGCTGCTGTCCAACGTCGCCGTCCGCGCCGGCGAACTCCTGCGTTCGATCATCACCGCCGCCGCGGGCATCGCCGACACCACCGCTTCCGTTTCCTCCCCCACCAGGACCGCAGGCACCACCCCCATCACCGGTGCCGACGAATCCACCACCCGTACCGTCAACGAGCTCAGCGCCCTGGCGACCCGCTGACTGGTCCGGTCTCCGGAGCTGGGACGACGGCCGCTGCCCCTGAGCACGCACGGACAGGCGCGCTAGCGGCCGAAGGTGAGGAAGTGGGCTCCGCCCCCGGCGTGAATCCCAATGGATTCGTAGTGTTCGTACAGCACATCGAGCCGACGCCGGGCCTCGAGGCAGCCGAGCCAGAACCGCCGGGGCGGCTCGCCCCATCCGGCGGCACGGTAGATCTGATCGGTGTGACCGTCCAGATCGTAGACGGCCGCATCACCCTCAGCCATGTCGCGACCTGAGACGTCGGAGCCGTCCGGAACACCGCGCTCAGCAGCGCCGGTGGGGGGGCGTCCCGCCGCGGAAAAGCCGTCGACACGATGCCGGCCGCCCGCCCGCAGGCCCACCGGTCGCCGCCCACCCGCGCGCGCACCGCTGGTACTCCGGTCAACCGCGCGCGCACCGAAGGCGGACGCGCCCACCGCGTAACCAGTAGCCGGATACCCCATGATCGGATATCCGACGCCCGGCGACCCCGGCGCCGGAGGCCCCACGACGGGATGACCCGTGACCGAATGGCCGGGAACCGGATGGCCCCGCGTCCCGCGCTCGCCGACCGATCGTCCGCCGGTGGAGGAGACGAAGGTCAGCGACAGGTCGGCCTGAAGGCGGGTCAGCGCGGTGAGCTGGGCGGCCAGGGCATGCAGCATCTCGTCCACCGGCGCGGAGACAGCGAGTTCGGCGGCCCGTTCGTCACCGGTCAGCTCGTACACGGCGGCGCGCATCGCCATGGTGCGTACGGCCTCGACGAACAGACCGGGGCCGTCCACCACCACATCCCATTCGGCGATCAGCGGCAGGCCGGTGAACGTCACCCAGCGTCGCGAGTAGGCGAGGGTGCTCGTACGCAGCCGCTCGAAGTGCGGGTGTGCCTCGATCGCATCGAGGATCACCGCGGCGCGTTCGCCGACGGTGTGCGGGCTGAGCACGTGTCCCTCCCGGAAATCTGGCCATTCGCGTGGTGCTCCGGTTACCTTGCCGACAAGTGAAGTCTGCGGATGTGACGAACACGGCGCCAGGCGTGCGTACGTTCCGTGCTGTGCTGTGCGATGTGCCGCATCGTGCGCGGAGTGTGCCCTGTTCCGGGCGTAACCGGAAGGAGCGGCAGCGGTGGGCGACGATGAGGGCAGTACCGCGGCACTCGGTCGAAGAATCCGACAGCTTCGTGGTCGGATGAGTCAGGACGTACTGAGCCGACGCATCGGGTTTCACCGCACGCGGATATCCAAGGCCGAGAACGGGGAACTTCCGTCCGCGGAGCTGTGTGCCGCTCTCGACAGCTACTGGCAGACCGGCGGCGAACTCGCCACCTGGCAGGCGCGACTGGACGCGTCAGGGAACGGACCCAGGGAGGATCCGACGGACAGGCGCAAGCTCGTTCAGCTCGCGGCGCTGTCCGCGCTTGCCTTCGAGACGACCAACCGGATCGATACGAGTGCCACCGCGCCGACCCTTGGCGAACTCGAGGACGACGTCACCGACATCGCCGCGGGTTTCGACACGACGCCCCGGCCGGTGCTGATCGCCGAGATCGCCAGGCGTTGGCATCAGGTCGAGGCGATGCTCGACAACCGGCTGAACGTGACCGACAGCCAGCGGGCCACCCTGCTCGGCGGGCAGCTCGCCTACTACCTCGGCCGGCTGGCCTTCACCGGCGGCCACTACCGGGATGCCCGCCGCTTCGCCGACCTCTCCGACCGGTATGCCGCGCAGATCGGCGACGGGATGCTGCTCGGTTCACTGGCCGCGCTGCGTTCCAGCATCTCCTACTACACGCAACGATGGGACGAGGCCGCCAGCACCGCCGCCCGTGCCCGCCGGGAGGCCCCGCCCTATCTGGCCGCCCGGCTGGCCGCCTACGAGGCACGTGGCCACGCGCGCCTCGGCCGTGACCGCGAGACGGCCGGCGCTCTGGCGGACATGAACGCCGCCGTCGAGGCGAACGCCGCGCCGCAACCGGGATCGTCCCCGTTCACCGCCGGTTCGGCTGCGATGTTCGCCGCTGTGTGCGCCGTCGGGCTGCGCGACGGCGCCGAGGCCAGAGCGCAGGCCCGCCGGGCCGTCGAACTCACCGATCCCCACACCCACGAGGAACGTGGCCACGCCTATCTGTGTCTGGCATCCGGTCATCTGCTGGGCGACCGACCGGACCCGGCCGCCGCCGTGGCCGCGAGCCGCGCCGCCGTCTGCGTTCCGGAGGGCCATCTGTCAGCCACCGTCGTGGCTGCGGTAAGCAGGGTGGTGCGGGATCTCGGTCCGTGGGCGTCCGATCCCGACGTACGCGACCTGGACGCACTCGTCCACCGATCTCGCCTCTCCCTACCGGGAAACGCCCCCTGACACTGGAGTCGCCATGACACTGGAGTTCGGACGTCCCGAAACCGTCACCATTCCCACTGTTCTGACCGAACGGCTCGTCCTGCGCGGCTGGCGGCTGGACGACGTGCAGCCCTACCTTCGGATGGCCTTACATCCAGAGATGTCGCGGTATACGACGTCGCCATCCCGAGAAAGCGGCGTGTGGAACATGACCGCGTTCCAGATCGGTCACTGGGCGCTGAACCACTTCGGCATGTGGATCATCGAGGAGCGACAGTCCGGCGAGTTCCTCGGCCGGGTCGGTCTGTATGAGGAACCCGGCTGGCCGGGTTGCGAGGTCGCCTGGACCGTCCGCCATGACCGCTGGGGCGAGGGCATCGCCACCGAGGGTGCCCGGGCCGCCGTCGAGTTCGCCTTCACCGCCCTCGGCCGCGACCGACTGATCTCCATCATTCACCCGGAGAACCGCGCCTCGATCCGCGTCGCCGAAAAGGTCGGCCTGCGCCTCGCCGAAGGCCCCGTCGACCGCTCCGGCGAACCCCGCAACATCTACGCCCTCACCCGCGCCGCCTGGGTCACCGCGACCGCCTCCCCCCGACAACTGGCCATGGGCGAAGGGCAGTAGCTCGGTCGACCCGGCGGGCCAGCGCCGGGTCACCGTGCGGCCAGCGAATGGTCAGGTAGGGCGGTCAGGCGGGCTGCCAGAGCTCGATCCGGTTGCCCTCGGGATCGGTGACCCAGCCGAACCGGCCGACACCATCCATGTCCTGCGTCTCGGGGACGACCTCCGCGCCCCTGTCACGTAGCTGCGCGAGCATCGCATCCAGATCACGAACCCGGAAGTTCAGCATCGTCCGCTGGGTGCCGGCCCCGAAATAGTCGGTGTCGGCCGGGAACGTCGCGAACACCGTCGGCCCGACCTCCTGCTGCCACAGACCGTGGTCGTCGGCGTCCAACCCCAGGTGGTCGCGGTACCACGCGCCCAGGGCCGCCGGATCGGCCGCCCGCAGAAAACACCCACCGATGCCCAGCACACGTTCCATGCCGCCATCCTCCCGCACCCGAGATCCGGTCCGACACGCTCACCTCGGCATTGCCCGCGCAGAGAGCTACGCAAGCGTGAGATCGACCCTCAGCCGGAACGGGGCTAGGACATCAATGACGCCCGCGTGGACGTCGCCGGCCCGGTAGACCCGAGCCGCAGGATCGAGCAGGTACGTGTGCACGATCGGGACACCCCCCGCGGTGGAAGGCTCGATCCGCCAGTACCAGGCGATGCCGGCCGCGGCGTACTGCTCGGGTTTGACCAGTCGATCGGTGGTCTCCGACCCCGGCGACACCACCTCGCCGACCAACAGAATGTTCTCCGGGCGCATCGGCGCATCGCGCACGGCGCTGGCCCGGTAAACCACGATGTCCGGCCGGCGGACGGTGAGCGGTACCTCGCCGAGCCGCACATCGAAGTCGAGATCGGCGAACCATTCCGGTGCCCCCGCCGCCTCCAGCGCGACCGCGACCTTCTTGGCGAGTCGGTTGTGCCGCAGCGAGGCACTCGGGACCATGAGCACCATCCCGTCCACGATCTCGATATCCCGAGTCTGCGCTTCGGAGAGAGTGTCGTAGAACTCCGCCGTGATCTGCTGGTGCATCCAGACCGGCGGGAGCATCTCCGCGGTCACGCCACGCACCTCCCCGACTTAGCCAGCGGGCAGCCGCAGCCACGGCCTCCGAGCTTGCCGGATCTGACCCAGGCCGTCCATGCGAAGATCTGGCATCTCTGGCGGAGGATGAGAGATTCGAACTCTCGAGGGGTTGCCCCCAACACGCTTTCCAAGCGTGCGCCCTAGGCCACTAGGCGAATCCTCCGTTGACGAGACTATCTGATCGTCGGCGGACCGTGGGCAGGGGGTCGGTGGGACGGTGGGGGGACCTCGGCGCCCATGATCGCCCTGGGCAGGTTAGACTGCCCAGCAGACCCCTCGTGCGGCGTTATCCTCGTGAACTCCCCCAGGGCCGGAAGGCAGCAAGGGTAAGCGGGCTCTGGCGGGTGTGCGGGGGGTCCCCTCGTTTCGCCGATCTTCTCGACGAGCACGTGGAGCAGGCCAGTGAGCGCAGCGCTGTACAACCGGTACCGTCCCGCGACCTTCGCCCAGATCGTCGGGCAGGCGCACGTGACCGACGCGCTGCGCAGAGCCCTGTCGACGGGCCGGCTGCACCACGCCTACCTGTTCAGCGGCCCGCGGGGCTGCGGCAAGACGTCCTCGGCGCGCATCCTCGCCGCCTCGCTGAACTGCGTCCACGGGCCCACACCGGAGCCGTGTGGGGTGTGCGACGAGTGCGTCGGCATCCGCACCGGGTCGTCGATGGACGTCACCGAGATCGACGCCGCCTCCCACGGCCTCGTCGATGATGCCCGTGACCTGCGCGAACGGGCGTTCTTCGCGCCGGCGTCCGCCCGGTTCAAGGTCTTCGTGGTGGACGAGGCGCACATGGTGACGGCGGCGGCGTTCAACGCGCTGCTGAAGGTCGTCGAGGAACCTCCGCCGTACCTGAAGTTCGTGTTCGCCACCACAGAGCCGGACAAGGTCCTGCCGACGATCCGCTCCCGCACGCACCACTACGCCTTCCGGCTCGTGCCGCCGGCGGTGCTGCGTGAGCATCTGGCGTCGATCTGCCAGCAGGAGGGGGTGCCGGTCGACCCGACGGTGCTGCCGCTGATCGTGCGGGCCGGCGCCGGTTCGGTGCGTGATTCGCTGTCCGTGCTCGACCAGCTGCTCGCCGGCGCCGATGATGACGGCCTGCACTACGAGCGGGCAGTGACGCTGCTCGGCATGACCGACGGCGTCCTGCTCGACGAAACGGTCGACGCGCTGGCCCGCCGTGACGGCGCGGCCCTGTTCACCGTGGTCGACAAGGTCGTCTCCGCCGGGCACGACCCGCGGCGTTTCGCCCTCGACCTGCTCGACCGGTTCCGTGACCTGATCGTGATGGCGGCCGTCCCCGACGCCGCCGACCGCGGCCTGCTCGACTCCTTCTCCCCCGACCAGGTCGACCGGATGCGCGCCCAGGCCACCTCCGTCGGTCCGGCGGAGCTCTCCCGCACCGCGGACGTGCTGCACGCCGGCCTCATCGAGATGCGCGGCACCACCAGCCCGCGGCTCATGCTCGAACTCATCCTGGCCCGCGCCCTGCTCCCCACCGCCGCCACCGATCCCGCGGCCCTGCTGACCAGGCTCGAACGACTCGAACGGCGCCCCGCCTTCGACGGCCACCTGCCGTCCCACGACGCGCCGCCCGCCGGCCCTCCCGCCGGTCCGCAAGGCCCGGCTTGGCAGCAGCAGCCCGGCCCAGCCAGGCAGCACGTCCCGGAGGGGATGCCCGAAGGTGCCGGGGCGCCAGGCGGGCACGGGATTGCGGGCGGGCCAGGGGTTGTCGGCGCTCCGGCGATGGCCGGCCCGGTCCGTCCTGGTCCGGCCGTCCAGGGTCCCGGTGGATGGGCTCCGGTGGCCAGCCCGACCGGAGGGTACGGATCGGCGGCCGCGGCCGGCACGACCGGTGGTTATGCCGGTGCGGGCGGTGGCAGCGCGGGCGGTGGCGGGCGGATTGACGCGGCGGGGCTGCGAACGCGGTGGGACGCCGTCCTCGGCCGGGCCGCGCAGCGCAGCCGCAAGACCCACGCGATCCTCAAGGACCACGCCAGCGTCGCCGACGTGCGTGGGGACGAGGTCATCCTCGCGTTCGCCAGCCAACCGATGGGTCGGATGTTCGGGCAGGGCAACAACGCCGAGGTGTTCTGCGCCGCCCTGGCCGAAGAGGTCGGTGGAAGCTGGCGGGTCAGTGTCGCGCCAGCCGGTGGTTCGCCCGCGGGACGAAGCGGCGGACGTCCCGGCGGACCACCACCCGCTCCCCCAGGCGGCGGCTACGGCGGAGGCGCCGGTGGCCACGGCGGCGCAGGCCACGGCGGTACCGGCCCGGGCACCGTGACCAGCTGGGGTGGGTCCCCGCCGCCTTCGGGTGCTTCGGGGTCCCCGGCCGTGGGATTCGGCGGCGCCCCACCGTCCCCCCCTGCGGCCATGGGCGGTGGCCATCCGGACAGCTCGGCCCCGTCCGGAGCAGGCCACGTCAACGGATCGAGCCAACCCGCCGGGTCTGTCCACCCCCCCGGATCGGGCTATCCCCCCGGCCCCGGTCAGCTCAGCCAGCCCGCCGCCGGAGAGTGGCAGGGCGCCGCGGCCAGCCAGGACTTCGGTCGTCCCCCGTCCGCGGACGCACCGACATCGCCACCTGCCTGGGGCGGCCGGGACGAGAGTGGTGCCGTCCATGGCGCTGCCGCGCCGAACGGTTCCGCGCCGAACGGTTCCGTCGGAAGTTCCGGTGCGTGGGGCGTCGCCGCGACGGGTGAGGCCGGCGGCTTTGGGCTCGGACAGGCGGCCGCGGTGAACGCGGCGGCCATCGATCCCGCGAACGCCGGCGCGGTGCAGGGCCGCACCAGCACCATCGTCCACACCGGCGGTGGCCAGGACGACCCGCCGCCGGCTCCCCGACCGGGCGATCCGGGCGGAAGCGGACCCGGTGGGACGGTGCCCCACGCAGCCGCCCCAGCCTGGGGAAACACCGACGGCGCCGCGGTCGCGGGCAACGGGAACACCTTCGCCGCGGGACGTCCCGGAGCAGCCTCAGGGCCAGCGACCGTGGGCGGCGGCGACGCGTTCGACGCCGATCAGCGGCCGCCCATCATGGACGAGCCGCCCTTCGACGACGAGGACATCCCGCAACAGGCGGGCGGTGCGCGCGGCGGCGAGGAGGCCGCGATGTCCCTGCTGCGCACGGGGCTCGGAGCGACCGTCCTCGAACAGACCCCGACCTCCTGATCGGGTCGGCCGTCGGTCGGGAGCGGACCGCCGAGCACAGTAGGCTCGGGGATATGTCGAACCCGCAGATTCCCGTCGGTGACGCGGGCGAAGCCGGTGGCTTCGCACTGGGGCAGATCTTCCAGCAGGCACAGCAGATGCAGGCCGCACTGCTGTCCGCCCAGGAGGAGCTCGCGGACGCCCGGGTGGACGGGAGCTCCGGCGGCGGCCTGGTCAGGGCGACCGTCAACGGCGGCGGCGAACTGGTCGATCTGACGATCAGCCGCGAGGCGGTCGACCCGGAGGACACCGAGACCCTCGCCGACCTGATCCTCGCCGCGGTGCGGGACGCGACCACCAACGCCCACCGGCTCGCCGCCGAGCGCATGGGCTCCATCACCGGTGGCCTCGGCGGACCAGGTGCCGCGGGCAGCCCCTTCGGCGCTCCGAGCGCGCCGGGCACGCCACGTGCTCCGGGTGCTCCGGGTGCACCGGGTGCACCGGGTGCACCGGGTGGGCTGGGTGACCTCGGCGCCCTGGGCGAACTGTTCGGCGGCGGTGCGGGTGGCGGCGGTACCGGCGGCGGCAGCGCTGCCGGTGGCGATCCGCGGCCCACCTCCGGTGGCCAGACTCCACGCTAGGTCGCCACGCCGGCGCTGACGGACAGGAGCACCGATGTACGAGGGCGTCGTCCAGGATCTCATCGACGAGCTTGGGCGGCTGCCCGGCATAGGCCCGAAGAGCGCCCAGCGGATCGCGTTCCACCTGCTGGCCGCCGACCCGGTGGACGTCCGTCGCCTGGCGGCGGTGCTCACCGAGGTCAAGGAGAAGGTCCGGTTCTGCCGGAGCTGCTTCAACGTGGCCCAGGCCGAACTGTGCAGGATCTGCGCCGATCCTCGCCGCGACCAGAGCCTCATCTGTGTGGTCGAGGAACCCAAGGACGTCGTCGCGATCGAGCGCACCCGCGAGTTCCGCGGCCGCTATCACGTGCTCGGCGGGGCGATCAACCCGATCGGCGGCGTCGGCCCCGACGACCTGCACATCCGTGAGCTCATCGCCCGCCTCGCCGACGGCTCCGTGACCGAGTTGATCCTCGCCACCGACCCGAACACCGAGGGTGAGGTGACCGCGTCCTACCTGGCCCGTCAGATCGGCCCGATGGGCCTGCGGGTCACCCGGCTGGCCAGCGGCCTGCCCATGGGCGGTGACCTGGAATGGGCCGACGAGGTCACGCTCGGCCGCGCCTTCGAGGGACGCCGCGTCGTCGGCGCCTGACCGCCCGTCAGCTCCGCCTGCTCGCCACTTGTCCGATCGAGCTCTGGCACCGTCCCGACCTGACTCAGAAACCAAGGATCGGCGCGTAGGTGGAGCTGGGGATCGACCCGAGGGTCAACAGCACCACGCTGACGTCGAGATCGTCCGCCTCGGCGCTGAACATCGCCTGCCGACCGCCTCGGGTGCAGTAGACATCCACGCCGTTCTCCCGGACCACCCGCACCCCGAACATCCGCGACGCCCGAATCCACCAGGTCCGCCCCCCGGCCTGAATCCGGATGCGCCGCGAGTCACGGCGCATCCGGGTGACCATGCGCGTCCAGCCTGCGGTGGGTAACCCGGGCTGGTCGACCAGGCCAGGGATGTCATGCAGGGGTCCGTGGACGACGATGCGCGCCGGATCGGCGGCGGAGCCCGGTTCCACCAGGTCAAGCTCCGCGGTGATCTCCCGGCCCGGCGGATACATCTCCGCCGGCCAGATACCCTCACCGCGCAGGACCCGCTTACCCCACGCCCCGCCATGCGGGTTGCCACGCGGTAGCGCCCCGCCGACCACCCGGCCGGCCCCGTCCAACCGCCACGCCACCGAGACCAGTGCTCCCGGCGGCAGATCCGGCGCGAAGTCCTCGGCGGAGAGCACCTGATGCGGATGCAGATGCCAGCACCCGGCGCGCACACCCCAGGCCACCCCTCCCAGCGCCATCACCCTCCGTAACTTCGACTAGCCGCCACCTCGAGGCTCGACCGACGGCGCGCCGCTGCGCTGCGGACAGCGACCAGACTCCGCCCTCAGCACAGGCCAGCTACGCCCCGCGTCCAGAGCCATAATGATGCGCGCTCGCCCAGGCATCTGCACGGGCATCAGCCCGGACCGATGGTCCGGCGTCATACCGCCCCTTCGGGCATGCGCCCGCCCGCAAGCCAAACGCGCAGCTGGACGACCCGACAGGCCACCCCTCAGCCACGGACACACGCCTGACAGGGGCTGAAAGTGGTGCATTTCACCACCCCCTCGACCCGCCGAGGAAAAAGCCACCAGCAACCCACTCGGGACCCATCGGATCAACTCCTGACCGCTGGTGCGCCTGGCCACGGCCCGGCCACCGACGCCCGTTCGGCGCGTCGGGACACGATGCCGAGGACTGTTCGGCCACATGCCGAGGACTGTTCACAATCGCGAGGCCGAAATCCCCGAACAACCCTCGGCATATCGCGATCCCGGCCGCGATCCGTCCGCGATCCGGCCGCAACCAGGCGCGATCACGGGAGCGCCAAGGCGCTCGGCATCCGTCATCACACCCCAGCAGGCGTCCATTTCATTACATATCGGACGAACGGAAGACGGTGGTCGGATCCCACCGAGGCTGGACGAGGAAACGAAATCCCAGCGCGGGCGAGGCGGGGTGCGGGCGAGGCGGGGTGCGGGCGAGGCGGGGTGCGGGCGGGGCGATTGGCGCGCTCGCCTGGTTGCGGGAAGTGATGGTGCGGGTTGGGTGGCCCGAAGCGGGAGTGGGAGGCTGACGGAGCACGAGTGCACCAGGACGCGAGTCGAGTGGCGCGCGTCAGGCGGTGGCCACAGCTCCAGCCCATCCGCATCGTCCCAGAGAGGCCCCTAGATGATCATCAGTTCGCATGTCCCCGCGGGCGCGTTCGTGGGGATGGCGGTTCGCAACCCGGTGGTGGCGGTGGCGGCGGGATTCGCGTCGCATCTGGCGATGGACGCGATGCCGCACTGGGGCACCGGACCGAACACCGAGTCGGAGTGGATACCGATCGCCCGGCGTGACGGGGTGGCTGGGCTCGCGGCGATGGCGCTGCTGACAGCGGCGGCTCCGCCCGGGCGTCGCCTGGCGGTACTTGCCGGGATGACCGGCGCCTGCCTGCCAGACACCGACAAGGTCGGACGGTACTTCGTCGGCGTCAGCCCCTGGCCGAGCCGCTTCGACCGCTTCCATGAGCGTATTCAGAACGAGGCGCGCAACCGGCTCCCCCGCGAGGTGGCCACCGCGGTGACCCTTACCGCCGCCGGCACGCTGCTCCTACGCCGCCTCGCCGCCCGCACCACCTGACCCGACACACGGGACAGCCCGACACACGGGACAGCCCGACACACGGGACAGCCCGACACGTAGCTGGACGGACCGGGATGGAGACCACAGCCAGCCAGCCAGCCGGCTCGGACCGTGCGGCCCGGCCGGCCGGTGGCCTGGCGGTGGATCAGACGCTGACGCCGTGGTCGCGGGCCAGGCCACCGAGGTCGTTGTGGCCCTGACCGACGGCACGGAACTTCCACTCGGCGCCGCTGCGGTACACCTCTCCGAAGATCACCACGGTCTCGGTGGAGTAGTCCTCGGACAGGTCGTAGCGGACCAGCTCGTTGCCGGTCTGGTCGACGACGCGGATGTAGGCGTTCCGTACCTGGCCGAAGTTCTGCGATCGGTTCGCCGCGTCGTAGATGGACACCGGCACGACGATCCGGTCGATGTCGGCCGGGACCGCCGGCAGGTTGATGATCAGTGACTCGTCGTCGCCCTCACCCTCACCGGTCGTGTTGTCGCCGGTCAGCGTGATCGCGCCGTCCGGGGTCGCGAGGTTGTTGTAGAAGATGAAGTAGGCGTCGCTGAGTGCCTTGCCGTCAGGCTTGAGGCCGATCGCCGAGGCGTCCAGGTCGAAGTCCGTGCCGGTGGTGGTGCGCGCATCCCAACCCAGGCCCACGTTGAGGGAGGTGAGCTGGGTGTTGCCGGCCTGCGCCGCCTGCTTCGTGAGGCTGACGTTGCCACCCTTGGCGAGGCTGACTGCCATTGCGGTTGGTCCTTCCTGGGGCTGGCGCACGGCGTCGTGGCCAGTTCGCGGGGCCGCGCGGGGCGCACCCGTGCGCGGCACGGTCGGCGTGCCGGCACGGTTGTTGTGGCTGTCGCGGCCGTCTCCGTCACCCTGGCACAACCTGCCGCATCCGCCCAGTCTGCCGTCGCCCGGACGACACGGACCACGTCCAGGGTCGGTGCGGGTGGCCAGCCGGGCCGTCGAGGCGCCCACGGGTGGCGTGGTTTCGCTCGCGAGCAGCCCGGACGGGCCGCTGTGCTCGGTAACCTGACTGCCATGGCGCTCCTGGTCGCGAAGTTCGGTGGGTCCTCCGTTGCCGACGCGGACCGCATCAAACGGGTGGCGGAGCGGGTGGTGGAGTCCCGCCGGGCCGGCAACGACGTGGTGGTCGTGGTCAGCGCGATGGGTGACACCACCGACGAGCTGCTCGATCTCGCTGAGCAGGTGTCTCCGCTGCCGCCGGCACGCGAGCTCGACATGCTGCTCACCGCGGGTGAGCGGATCTCGATGGCGCTGCTGGCGATGGCGATCACCACGCTGGGCGCGGAGGCCCGTTCCTTCACCGGTTCCCAGGCCGGGGTGATCACCGACTCGTCCCATGGTCGGGCCCGGATCATCGACGTCACTCCCGGGCGTATCCGCGCCGCGCTGGATGAAGGGGCGATCGCGATCGTCGCCGGGTTCCAGGGCGTCAGCCAGGACACCAAGGACATCACCACCCTGGGCCGCGGCGGTTCCGACACGACCGCGGTGGCTCTGGCCGCCGCGCTGTCCGCGGATGCCTGCGAGATCTACACCGACGTGGACGGCGTGTTCAGCGCCGACCCGCGCATCGTCCCGGATGCCCGTCGCATCGACCGGATCTCCTACGAGGAGATGCTGGAGATGGCGGCCTGCGGGGCGAAGATCCTGATGTTGCGGTGTGTCGAGTACGCCCGCCGTTACAACGTCCCCGTGCACGTCCGCTCGTCCTTCTCCTCGAAGCCGGGCACGTGGGTCACCGAGATTCCGGAGGCACAGCTCGTGGAACAGGCCATCATCCGCGGCGTCGCGCACGACCTCGCCGAGGCGAAGGTGACGGTCGTCGGCTGTCCGGACAAGCCCGGGGTGGCCGCGGCGGTGTTCCGGGCCGTCGCCAACGCCGACGTCAACCTGGACATGATCGTCCAGGTGGGTTCGGTCGCCGGATCGGGACGCACCGACATCTCCTTCACCCTGCCCAAGACGGACGGGCGGACCGCGCTGACGGCGCTGGCGAAGGTGCAGAGCGAGATCGGCTTCGAGCGGACCCTCTACGACGACCACATCGGCAAGCTCTCGCTGATCGGTGCCGGGATGAAGTCGCATCCGGGTGTGTCGGCCCGGTTCTTCGGCTCCCTGGCCGATGCCGGCATCAATGTCGAGATCATCTCGACCTCGGAGATCCGGATCTCGGTGGTGGTCCGCGACAACGACCTGCCGGCCGCGGTGCGGGCCGTCCACGCCGCCTTCGAACTCGGTGACCCCGACGGCGGCGCCGTGGTCTACGCCGGCTCCGGCCGATGACCCACCCAGCCGTACTGCCCCATCCAGCCGTACTGACCCATCCAGCCGTACTGACCCATCCAGTCAGGCAGCCGCAGCGCGCTGCTTCGCAGTCTCGAGCGACCGGAGGAACTGGACGATGAGCGGCAACGGAGCGCCGGGCCGACGGCCGACGCTTGCGGTGGTCGGTGCGACCGGTGCGGTCGGCACCGTGATGCTGTCGCTGCTCGCCGAACGACCGGAGGTCTGGGGCGAGATCCGACCGGTCGCCTCGGCCCGTTCCGCCGGGCGGACGGTACGGGTCCGCGGCGAGGACGTCGTCGTGCGCCTGCTGGCGCCCGAGGTCTTCGACGGGGTGGACGTCGCCGTGTTCGACGTGCCCGACGAGGTGTCCGCCGAGTGGGCGCCGATCGCGGCGGCGCGCGGAGCGGTCGCCGTGGACAACTCCGGCGCCTTCCGGATGGACGACGACGTTCCGCTGATCGTGCCCGAGGTCAACGCCGATCAGCTGGCCGCACGGCCGCGGGGCATCATCGCCAACCCGAACTGCACCACCCTGTCGATGATCGTCGCGCTCGGGGCGCTGCACCGCGCGTTCGGCCTCGAGTCGATGTTCGCCGCGTCCTACCAGGCGGCCAGCGGCGCCGGGCAGGCCGGCATCGACGCGCTCTACGACCAGTTGGCCACCGTCGGGGGCACCCGAGAGCTCGGGCAGACCGCGGGCGACGTGCGCAAGGCCCTCGGTGCGGACGGGCTGGGACCCTTCCCCGCACCGTTGGCCCTCAACGTCGTGCCGTGGGCCGGTTCCCTCAAGGACGGCGGCTGGTCGTCGGAGGAACTGAAGGTCCGCAACGAGTCCCGCAAGATCCTCGGCCTGCCGGGGCTGCGGGTCTCGGCGACCTGCGTGCGCGTGCCGGTGATCACCACACACGCGGTCGCGGTGCACGCCCGTTTCGGTCGGCCGGTGACGGCCGGTGAGGCACGCGAGGTGCTGCTCACCGCGCCCGGCGTCGAGGTCGTCGACAATCCATCCGCGGGCGAGTACCCGACGCCCTCCGATGTGGTCGGTACCGATCCCACCTGGGTGGGGCGCATCCGCCAGTCACCGGACGATCCGCACGAGATCGCCCTGTTCCTGTGCGGTGACAACCTGCGCAAGGGCGCGGCGCTGAACACGCTGCAGATCGCCGAGTTGCTGGTGGGCGCGAACGATACGGCCGCACCGCTGGCCGGCTGACACAGCGCCGGCGAACCGGGACACGTTCGACCGACGCATGGCCTGGTCGGCCTCAGCAGAGCGCCGGCCAGGCATCTCGACAACGCACGCCAATGGCTTTTCGACTGTTTCTTATGAACCTTTAAGCCGATGCGAAGCTGGCGCGAAAAGACCGGGTCGCCGATACGACCAGGGTAGCCGTGGATTACCGGAGATACAGCGCATCAACCCGGCTGCGGCCCGTCACCTTTGCTACCGCGAGCAGTGGGATACCGCCTTCTCCGGAACTGTCCGACAGTGCCGCCGGGTGGTGCTCGGCAACACTGTCGGCGGACGGGCGGGGCGAGCCGGCAGGCCGGGGTCGCCCGCGCCGTCAACCGGGATATCCACCGCGCCCCGGAACCCGCGAGAAGGCCCATCGGACGGGTGGCGAAGAGTCCGGACGCACAGCAAGCCCGCCCAGCGGGGAACCCGTTGGGCGGGCTGACCATGAAGTCTCTCGTGGCTCAGACGACGCGGACGGCGTCGGCCTGCGGACCCTTCTGACCCTGGGTCACCTGGAACTCGACCCGCTGGCCCTCCTCAAGTGCCTTGTAGCCGTCCATGTCAATCGCGCTGTAGTGAACGAAGACGTCGGAGCCGCCGCCGTCCACGGAGATGAAGCCGAAGCCCTTCTCCGAGTTGAACCACTTCACCGTGCCCTGAGCCACGTGCCGTTCTCCCTGCTGGTGCAGTCAGGACCCGCACCACGCGAGCCCCGGACCGAACGCCAGGAAGCCACTAGAGTTCCTGGCGTTGTTCCGCTGCGTCTCGGATGAGACACGAACTGGCGAACTCCGGCCAAGGACGACGCTACACGGATGGAGGGCTTCGCGGGAGTCCTCTGAGCAAGGAAGTCCACTTCATGCCCCGGTAACAGAACAACGCCGCCGGTCGGCACACGACCGGGTCAGGCAACGTCATCGGTCAATCCTGCGGGCTGCCAGGGCATTTCCGGGGTTCACCCGTTCACGGCCGGCGCTGGAGCACCGATGGCCCGGACGTGGCACCCGAAGCGGTGATCTCTGCGGAGGTTTCCGGTCGACCACGGTCGGGACCACACCCTCGTGGGGGTCCACGCCGCCACGGGGCCGGACCAGCCGTGGGGGCCGGGCCAGCCGTGGGCGCTAGGACAGCCAGCCGCGGTGGCGGGGGGCGGAGATCGCCGGCCAGGCGTCGAAGAAGTCACGCTCCGCCAGCCGGCCACGGCACTCCTCGAGCCCGTAGAGCACACCGAGGGTGAACGCGGTGGGGCTGTTCTGCGCCTGGGCGGCGATGCCCCAGGCGCGCAGCAGGTCACGGGCGACCGTGGCGTCCTGATGGATGCCGAGCAGCTCCTGTGCCTGTGCCGCCGCATCGGCGAGCTTCGCCGCCTTCGTCCCGTACAGCGGGCTCACGATCTCGGCGGCGTAGCGCAGCCGCTTGGCCTGCTTACGGGCGGTGTGCAGCAGCTCGTCCCGCTCATGGCCGACGGGCAGCCGGGCGGCGGCGCTCACCTTGCGGGCGAGCGCCTGGTCGGCGCGGCGGACGAGCGTGGGCAGCACGCTGCGGGCCGGCTTGCGGGCCCTGCCGGTCAGCGGCGCCTGGACCAGGGCGAGCAGGCTGTCGATCAGGGTGAGGTACCGCTCGCTGCGCAGCATCTCCAGGGCCTGCTCGCGACCGGCCGCGAGGCCCGCGTCAAGGTGGGCACGGACCACCTCGTGCACCTCGCCGGCGACGAGGGCGGCGGGCAGCTCGGCGACCCGTCCGTCGAAGTAGGCGAGCTGGACCTCGGCGTCGCGGGCGGCGGACAGCGCTCCGGCGAGATCGCGCAGCTCGATGTCGAGCCGCGCGACCGTCTGGGCCGGGAACAGCGGGGCGAAGATCCGCAGGGCGCTGCGGGCTCGGCGGCAGGCGACCCGCATCCGGTGCACGGCCTCGGGTTCGTCGAGGCGGACCCGAGGGTCGGCGGCGAGCAGGGCGCGCACCTGTTCGATCAGGTAGGCCCGGACGACCTCGCCGGCGGGCCGTGAGCGCCGCAGCCGCCGAGGGGCGGTGGGCAGATCCGGCCCGGGGCCGGCGGCCAGGGCCGGGCCGAGCAGCCGGGCGAGTTTCGACGAGTCGGCGGCGGTCACCGCGCCGGCCGCGAACAGCAGTTCCTCGACGGCGTCGAGCACCTCGGGGCCGCCGTCGACCAGCTCCACCTCGATCTCCCGCCAGGTGCTCAGCGTGGTCGACTCGCCGAGAGTCTGCGCGCTGACCTGGTCGTCGACCACCTCGGCGAGGTCCGAGCCGGTGGCGTCGCGCAGCCGGCGGGCGGTGCGCAGCGTGCGCAGCCGGGCGACCGGACGCAGCTGCGCCCCGCGCGCGTGCACCGCGACCAGATCGACGAACTCGGCCGGTGGGGTGTGCCGGGCGCCCTCGGCGACCTGGATCCTGCCTTCGCTCGCGGTGAGCGGCAGCCGCAGCTCGTCGCGCTGGCCGACCCGGACCGGCAGCTTCAGGTGCCATCCGGCGTCGGCTCCGCCGGTACGCCGCCGCAGCGTGATCCGGTTGCGGGCCAGACGCAGGTCATCGGTGTCGTAGTAGACGGCCTCAAGGCTGACGGTGCGGCGGGTCCGAGCGGTGACCACGCCGCTGACCGCGCCGAGACGCGGCAGCACAAACGCCGGTGTGACGGCGTACTTACGTTCGATCTCCCGGACGGTGACCGCCATGACCTGCCCTTTCGTCCAGCACCCAGCCGCAGCCCAGACCTGGCCCGTGCCCGTGCACCGCTGCGATCAGCGGCCCACTGGTCGACGGACGACCACCCCCGGCTACCCGCCGTAAGGACGATGGGACACCTGGAGGGCAAGCGACACACACGATATGGACTACGCGACTTTCCCTACCGTTAACCTTAACGCGGCGCGGGAATCCAGGAGACCTTCCCGACGAGCACGACGTAGCCGACGAACGCGACAGTGTCGATCAGCGAGTGGGCGATCACGAGCGGTAGCACCCGGCCGCGGCGCTGGAACAGCCGTCCGAACAGCAGGCCCATCGCCAGATTGCCGAAGAATCCGCCGAGCCCCTGGTAGAGGTGGTACGAACCGCGCAGCACCGCGCTCGCCGCCAGCGCCCACCGGGGTGCGACGTCCAGCTCGCGCAGCCGGACCAGCAGGTAGCCCGTGACGACCACCTCTTCGGCGATCCCGTTCTGCCAGGCGCTGAGCACCAGGACGGGGATGCGCCACCAGACGTCCGGCAGCCCGGACGGCGCCACCGTGAGGTTGGCCCCGCTGTGCCAGGCCAGCAGATAGAAACCAAGGCCGATCCCGCCGATCCCGGCGGCCAGCAGCGCCCCCAGCGCGCTGTCGCGGCCGGGACTCGCGCCGTCCAGCCCGATCGCCCGCCGCCCGCCGCCATGCCGGACGAGCAGGTAGAGCGCGAGCAGCACCGGCATGACGCCGGTGAGCACGCCGGCGAGCTGCAGGGCGAGGTCCAGCCACGGCCGGCCTGGGGCCGCCGACCCGTTGAGCTGCGCGACCTGGGAGCGGACCGGACCGGGACGGGTCAGCACACCGACATAGCGGATGATCGCGTAGAGCGCCGACGCCGCGAAGGACATCCCCAGCACGACACCGAGCTCGGCCCGCAGCTGTCGCCGTGTGGGCGGCCCGTCCTCGCCCGCCACGATCCGCGCCGTCGCGGCGTCCGTCACCGTTCGACCCTAGCCGACCCCGCGGAGCCGCCCGCCCGACGGATGGCCGGACGGATGGCTCGAGGGATGGCTCGACGGCCTGGGCGAGGGATGGCCCGAGGGACGGCTCGAGGGAGGGTCCGACGGAGGGCCCGAGGGAGGGCCCGACCGGCCGGCCCCCCCCCCCACCCCGGCCCCCCACCCGGCGCCCGACGCGTCCCGGGTGGGGCCGGCCCCGGTACCGCCCTGCCCGCGGGCGCCCACGTCCGCCCGCCGGACGGCGCTGCGCCAGGCGGCGGCCTACACCGTGCTGGCTC